>JAQXHW010000115.1 GCA_029007475.1 Oscillospiraceae bacterium
CACCACAACCTATCATATTGATGTAAAGTACAACCCGGACGCATCTATTGAGGAAGAACTCAAGCTCACCCTACTGAGCGTGACTGAAAACACGGTTTCTGTTAAGATGCACGACGGAAGTACGGCTAAGGTTATCGTACAGCCCGAAAGCGAATGACCTCCTCAAAAATATATAAAAAGCAAGCAGGCAAAGTAGCCCTGACCCAAAGCTGAAATGGGTATTTTCCCCTTGCAAAAACGCAAAAAAATTTGCGCTATATATAAAGCCCCGATTTATTCCCCCCAAAAAAAGACCCTTCGCAGAAAAAATCTGCGAGGGGTCTTTCGTTTGGGTTCATGTTCCGTTATCTGTTAATCAATAAATATTACTGAGGAAAGCGGCGCCGATAATTCCTGCGTCGTTGCCGAGAGTTGCCTTGCAGATTACGGTCTGCTTGGGGTTGTGCTTGGTGTAGCGTTCCCTCTCCACAATTGAACGTAAGGGAGCAAGGAGGGTTTCTCCTTCGTTGGAAACACCGCCGCCGATACAAAGCACATCAGGCTGGAAAATATTGATAACATTGATAATACCGCAGGCAAGATAAGAAATCCACTCCTCAACTACTGCCTTGCCGTCACTGTCGCCGGCGCGCATAGCGTCGAAAGCGGTACGACCGTTTACCTTGTTGATGTCACCGTCACAGAGTGAGAGCATATAGGAAAAATCCAGCTTTTCTTTGAGGATAGTTTCCTTTGTAAGGTTAATAAGACCGGTTGCGGAGGCGTAGGTCTCCCAGCAGCCGCGTCTGCCGCAGGCACATTCTCTGCCGTCCTTAACTATTACCATGTGGCCTAATTCAGCACCGGCGTAGTTAGAGCCGGAGTATATTTTGCCGTCGATAATGATACCGCCGCCGACGCCTGTACCGAGGGTAATTGCTACTGCGTTGGTTGCGTCCTTAGCGCTTCCGGCCAGGTATTCGCCGTAAGCAGCGGCATTTGCGTCGTTCTCGATAACAACCTTTTTGCCGAGTCTTTCCTCCATCATTTCAACGATATTCCAGTTGTGGAAGAAAAGGTTAGCGGAATACTCGATAATTCCGGTAATGGGGTTTACCGCACCGGGTACGCCGATACCGATGCTCTCGATGTCGTCCATCTTAAGCTTTGCTTTCTTGACGGCAGCCTTTGCGACCTCAGCCATAGAGTCGCAGACCTCGCTTTCGGGACGGGGGACGTTTGTGGGGCAATCTGCCTTTGCAATCAGCTTATACTCGGCGTCAACAACACCTGCAACAATGTTTGTTCCGCCTAAATCAATACCTAATTTATACATGATACCATCCTTTCTGAAACGGATAAAATTCATAAGATTATTGTAGCATAAAAGAGCTTCATATAAAAGAGAAAATTTTGGATTTTCATCGGTTTAGTGGGTTTTCACAAATATGAGGGCAAAAAATTACAAAAATAGCAAATTAGAATTTAAGAGGAATTGCGAGTATTTTGGAGCATTTAAGAGCATGATACTCGGTAGATTAAAATATTTTTGAAAAAGTGTTGACTTTGAAATTACCCTGTGGTATGATACTGGGGCGATAAAAAATATCAGAAATTTAGGAGGCTTAACTCATGTCAACTTTCATGGCAAAGAAGAACGAGGTTGAGCGCAAGTGGTATGTAATTGATGCAGCAGGCAAGCCCTTAGGTAAAGTAGCTGTTGAGGCTGCTAAGCTCCTCAGAGGTAAGCAGAAGCCCACATTTACTCCCCACGTTGATTGCGGCGACCACGTTGTTATCATCAACTGCAAGGATGCAGTTCTCACAGGCAACAAGCTCACTCAGAAAAAGTGGCAGAGACACACAGGTTACGTTGGTCACCTTAAGGAGACCACTTATGCAACTCTTATGGCTACTCGTCCCGAGAAGGCTATGGAGCTTGCAGTAAAGGGTATGATTCCCTCAAACTCTCTCGGCAGAGCACAGATGCTCCGTCTGCGTTTATTCGCAGGAGCAGAACACAAGCACCAGGCTCAGAAGCCTGAGGCTTGGGAAATGTAAGGAAGGAGGCAGTTTAGAATGTACGATAAGGCACCTTATTTCTACGGTACCGGCAGAAGAAAGAGCTCCGTTGCAAGAGTTCGTCTTTACCAGGGTACCGGAAAAATCACAATCAACGACCGCGATATTGACGATTACTTCGGTCTTGAGACCTTAAAGCTCATCGTTCGTCAGCCTCTCGAGCTTACCGAGACAGGCGAGAAGTTCGACGTTGTTTGCAGAGTTGCAGGCGGCGGCGTAACAGGTCAGGCAGGCGCAATCCGTCACGGAATCTCCAGAGCTCTCCTTCAGTATGACAGCGAGGCACTTCGTCCCGCTCTCAAGAAGGCAGGCTTCCTCACTCGTGATCCCAGAATGAAAGAGCGTAAGAAGTACGGCCTCAAGGGCGCACGCAGAGCTCCCCAGTTCTCAAAGAGATAATCTGTTTATTTCTTGTTTGCTATCCCCCGAAACTTTATGTTTCGGGGGTTTTCTTATGCCTTTGAGAAATGAAAAATAATATAAATTATGTATCTGACAGGTGTATCCAAGCGCTGTATGGTGGATACTCCCGACTGTCACCCAATGAAGCGGAGAATTATTTTATTCCTCAAAATCTATGCGTTTACTCTTTTGCTTTCTGTCGTATAATTTATGTGGTTTATCATGAAATTTCAGTTCATTTTTTGGTCTTTTTGTCCTACGAATTATCATTTTGCCGTCCACTAACTCTTTTTTTTAGCTTTATGTTGATATTTAGTGTATATATATGGTATAATTATTCGAAAGTATTTTAATTTGCGGGTGTATTTTATGGGTAGGAATAACGAGTATGAGACTAAAAGGCTTAACGGGATTTACAACAGATTTTTCAAGAGGGTACTTGATATTGTTTGTTCCTTTTTGGCAATTACAGTGTTCTCAGTAATTTACATACCCATTTGCATAATAATAAAATGCACAAGCGAAGGTCCCATATTCTTTAAGCAGAAGAGGGTCGGTAAGGATAAGAGCTATTTTAATATTCTTAAATTCAGGACGATGAGAATTGATACCCCAAAGGATTGCCCTACTCATTTGCTTGAGAATCCCGATCGGTATATAACAAAGGTCGGCAGATTCTTAAGAAAAACAAGTCTTGATGAATTGCCGCAGATTTTTAACATTCTCAAGGGTGATATGTCAATAATCGGTCCGAGGCCTGCTTTGTGGAATCAGGATGATCTTGTAGCTGAGAGGGATAAATATAATATCAACTCATTAAAACCGGGTCTTACGGGTTGGGCACAGATTAACGGGCGTGACGAGCTTCCGATCCCGGTCAAGGTTGAAATGGATAAAATATATTATGATAACCTATGCTTTCGGTTTGATGTTAAATGCTTGTTCTTAACCGTTAAGAGTGTAATAAAAAGTGACGGAGTAGTTGAAGGAGGAACAGGGCAGATGAGCGATAGCGAGATTTCGGAGAAATTGGAGGAAATTGAAAAGGTATGAAAATTCTGATTCTTTCCAATCATTATCTGACGCTGCGTGTATTTCGAAGAGAGCTTATTCAGGAAATGTCAAAGGATAATGAGGTTGTTATTTCCCTTCCTGAAGATGAAAAGGAATATATGGATGAGCTGAGATCCTTTGGAGCAAGGCTTGTATTTTTGAAAAATATGGACAGGCGAGCAATTAATCCGATAGAGGATCTGAAGCTTATAAGAGAATATAAAAAGCTCCTTAAGGACGAGAGACCGGACAAGGTAATTACATATACAATCAAATGTAATGTTTACGGTGCGTATGCCTGTAAAAAGCTTAATATACCCTGCTATTGCAATATCACGGGACTTGGCTCTGCCTTTTATAACGGCGGACTGGTTAAGTTCATAACATCAAAGCTGTATAAATACACTATGAACAAGTCGAAAGTAGTTTTTTTTGAAAACAAAGGAAACGAAAAGACCCTGATTGATATGAAAATTTTTAAGCCCGAGCAGACTTATGTTTTGAACGGAGCCGGGGTTAATCTTGACAGATTTCCGTTCACCGAGTATCCGGAGGACAACGGTAAAATTTCCTTCCTGTTTTTTGCCAGAATAATGAAGGAAAAGGGAGTGGATGAGCTTTTTTATTCGATAGAAAAGCTTGCATCAGAATACGATAACCTTGAATTTAGCTTTATAGGTATATATGAAGATGAGTATGAGGATAGGGTAAATGAGCTTGAAAAAAAGGGCATGATAAAATATTACGGCTTTCAGAAAAATGTAGTACCCTATATACAGCAGTGCAGCTGTGTTGTATTGCCCAGTTACCACGAGGGAATGGCGAACACCCTTCTTGAAAGCGCGTCAATTGGAAGACCGATAATTACCAGCAACATTCATGGTTGTATGGAAGCAGTTATCGACGGTAAAAGCGGTTTTCTTGCAAAGGTTCAGGATAAAGAGGATTTGTACAGTAAAATAAAACAGTTTGTAGAATTGCCATACGAAGAGAAGGCATCAATGGGAAAAACAGCCCGAAAGCATATGGAGGATTCGTTTGATAAAAATAAGGTTGTTGCAGAAACAATGAAAATAGTAATCGGATAAGATTTATGAGCATTATTTTTGATTGGTATTTATGGATGTTCCCGTTATTGGGAGTATTTGAGTATATTCTTATTCATAATAAGAAGATATATGCGTCGAAGCATACTCTTCCTAATTCACCTCTGAACTACGATGCGGCGGACGACTACAGGGTGACTGTCGGTTTTGCAATTCTTGTGTTTCTTGCAATGATTCTGGTGTCGGGATTTCGAGACAGATGGTATGCGGATACGACTGCATATGTAGGTATGTTTGAGGAATGGCCGAGCAGATTGAGTGATATTGAGCTGACGGGCGAAGAACGTTATCCCGGTTTTATTTACTTTACTGTATTTATTAAACAGTTTATTTCTTCTGATTTCAGAGTCTGGCTTGTAATTATTGCTACTATTTCAATTTTATGCCTTGCTTTGACATATAGAAGATATACAGCGGAAATTGTATTGTGTGCATTCTTCTTCTTCGCATCAACCGATTTTCATGCGTGGACAATGAACGGTATCAGGCAATTCTTAGTGGTTGCTGTTATATTTTCATTAACTCCGCTTTTGCTGAATAAAAAGCCTTTCGGCATTATAGTGTTTATAGCTGTCGGATTGTTGCTTTATTATACGCATGTTTCGGTAATTATAGCATTGCCTGTTTATATAATGGCGCTTGGAAAGCCAATGAACAAGAGAACACTGCTTGTTATGGGTGCTGTTGTTTTGGCTATAGTTTTTATCGGTCAGTTTTCTAATCTTTTAGCCGATACTTTGGAAAATACAAATTATCAATCCAGTACGTCTGAAATATTATCTGAAGAAGATGACGGTACAAATATATTAAGGGTATTGTTTTACTCTGTTCCTGCATTATTAGCTATTATTTTCAGAAAAAAAATTCCGGAAAATGCTCCTGCAATTGTTAAATTCTCTATTAATATGTCGCTCGTAGGAATGGCGTTTTACTTTTTATCATTCTTTATGAGTGGAATTTTTCTCGGCAGAATTCCAATCTATTTTACTTTGTATAACTATATATTAATTCCTTGGGAAATAAAGCATTTTTTCAAAAAAGAAGA
>JAQXHW010000116.1 GCA_029007475.1 Oscillospiraceae bacterium
ACACTTCTCTCAAAGGTAGTAACCGAAAGCTGTTTGCCGTACTGGGAATGGCTCTTAAAGGTGCCGTAGAGTTTAAGCTGTTCGCCCTCAAAAATTTCGGGCAGGATGCCAACAGCGGTGATGGAGTCATCATCGCTTCCAAGCTCGATTACAGTATATCCGTTTTCCTCGTTGCGGTAGACTACTCTCTCAACCTCACCGCAGACCTCATACAATTCCTTTTCCTGCATTTTAATCTCCATTTATTCGATAAATATTGTACCTGAATATTATACTATACTTTTTATTCTTAAACAATAAAAAATCGAAATTTTGTTCAGTCGATTTTAAGCTCTGCTTTTAGGTTATCGGGAGTCATAATATCTATATTATCATATTCTTCGGCTACTGCTTCGCAGATTCTCCTTGTGCTCTCGTCAAGTCCTGCGTCAAGGCAGATGATTTTCATCCGGCTGTGTTCTCTTGACCACTTTGTTTTTTCCCCCCAGCTTCTGAGGATAAATTCCGCATTTTCAAAGTTTTTACTCATAGGGGAAACTATCACCACGGACATATCGTCCTTAGGGGAAAAAATCCTCAGAATGATAGCCTTTATAATGGAAACAATTCCCACTAATGCCAAGGAAATCATCAGGACATCAAGGATTATGCAGCTCATAAAAACACCTCTCTACATAATATCCCGATATCTTTTTTTGGTGATATGAATATCTTAAAATAAAATGCTGATAATATTTATACGGCGAAAAAATGTGCCGAATAAGTTTGAGGTGACAATATGAACGACATGAACGTAAACAGAAGTATCCATTGCACAGTAAAAAACTGTGTCCACAACAACAATGAGCAGAAGTATTGCAAGCTTGATTCAATTCAGGTAGGTACTCATGAGTCAAACCCCACCGAGAAACAATGCGTAGACTGTGAGAGCTTCGTTCTCAGCAGCTGTTGCGCGAGCAACTCCTGCAGATAATTCTGACATTTAATTCAAGGTGCACCTGCGTCTAAGCTTTGACGCAGGTGTTTTTCTTTTAATAAACTATCGTCTTTACAAAAAAGAATTTAGGTTTTATAATAGGTATATCAAAACCTTTAATTCTTGTGTGAGAATACTTAGGAGGATTTCTTATGGCAATTCTTATTACCGGCGGTGCCGGATACATCGGCAGCCATACCTGCGTTGAGATGCTCGAGGCAGGCTACGAGGCGGTAGTTGTTGATAATTTTTCAAACAGCAGCATGGAGTCAATTAACCGAGTTGAAAAGTTGACAGGTAAAAAGATTAAATTCTATGAGGCTGATGTTTGCGATAAAGTTGCCCTTGAAAAGATTTTCACCGAGAACGATATCGAAGCCGCAATCCACTTTGCAGGATACAAGGCTGTGGGCGAGTCCGTTAAGGAGCCGCTCATGTACTTTGAGAATAACCTTATAAGTACCTTAAGCCTTCTCGACACAATGAAGAAGTTTAACGTCAAGAGGATAGTGTTCTCATCTTCTGCTACTGTTTACGGCGCCGCAAAGACCCTTCCTCTCACAGAGGATATGCCCCTTTCCGCTATTAACCCCTATGGTAGAACAAAGCTCATGATTGAGGATATTCTCCGTGATCTTTATGCCTCCGATAATAGCTGGTCTATTGCGCTGCTGAGGTACTTCAATCCCATCGGTGCTCATAAAAGCGGCGAAATAGGCGAGAGCCCAAGAGGTATTCCCAATAATCTCATGCCCTATATCTCAATGGTAGCAGTAGGTAAACTTGAGAAACTAAACGTCTTTGGCAACGACTACAAAACCTCTGACGGAACAGGCAGCCGCGATTATATCCATGTTGTTGACCTTGCAAAGGGCCACGTTAAGGCAATAGCCTGGACCGAGGAAAATACAGGCTGTGAAGCTTTTAACTTAGGTACAGGAAAGGGAACTACTGTTTTGGAGCTTAGAAATGCTTTCGTGAAAGCTACCGGTGTTGATGTACCTTATGTTATCAAAGCCAGACGTCCCGGTGATTTCGACGAGGTTTACGCATCCGCGCAGAAAGCCAAGGATGTTCTCGGTTGGGAAGCTGAGTACATGATTGACGAAATGTGCGAGGATACTTGGCGTTGGCAGAGCGCAAATCCGAACGGCTACGAAGAATAATTTGCTGTACTGCGGCTTTTCAGTCGCAGTATTTTTGTAGGCAGGAGTGAGAATTTTGAATAACGACAGAGTACGAATGGTTGATATAGCCGAGGAGTTAGGGGTAAGCACCGCCACGGTTTCAAATGTTATCCACGGAAAAACGAAAAAGGTATCTCCCGAAACCGTTAAAAGGGTGCAGGAGCTTCTGGAGAAAAGGTCCTATATACCCAGCATGGCAGGTATCTTGCTTGCTCAGAACGACTCAAAAATCGTGGGCGTAGTAGTTAACGACCATGAAAAATACGAGGGACATACCCTTGAGGACGGCTTCATCTCCGCTTCTCTCAACGAGCTTTCAAAGGAGCTTGACAGGGAGGGGTATTTTATGATGGTTAAGCTCACCACCGACGCAGATGAAATTCCCCGCTTTGCGTCAATGTGGAATATGGTAGGTATTGTAATTATCGGCTTTTGCCTCCACGATTACCAAAGGCTCCGCGCCAAAATGCATATACCGTTTATTATCTACGACGGTTTTTTAGAGTGCGGCACGGGACTCGTAAACCTTACACTTGATAATTACGGCGGCGGAAAGATGATGGGTGAGTACCTAAAGGAATTGGGCCACGAAAAAGTGCTGTGTATTGCCGATAATGATACCTGTATGGATAGGGACAGATATTTAGGACTCAAGTCTGTCTATCCTCAATGCGAGCTTATGGTTGTTCCCATGTCCTTAGGAGAGAGAAGAGATTTTTACGAAAAGAACATAGAGAAAATTCTAAAGCATACGGCGGTATTTGCTGTTTCCGATTACTACGCGGCTGACTTAATGAAATTCTTGCGGAGTAAGGGCGTAAAAACTCCTGAATCCATTACGGTCACGGGTTTTGACGACAGTATTCTCTCCCGCCAGTTTGAGCCATCAATTACAACTATCGGACAAAATCACTCTGAGCGCGCCCGCGTTGCCTTAGAGCTTTTCTTAAAGCTCAGAGCAGGAGAGCTGACGGAGTGCAATCATCTTCTCCCCGTGAGCCTGATAAAACGAGAAAGCTCCGCTGAGCGAATTGTGCAAACTCCATAAAATACTGACGTAATATTTGTAATAGGTTATGCGTTTAACCTTTGATTTTTATCACCTTTGAGGCTATGATATTAGTAGACGGAGAGCTTACCTTTGAATTGTTAAAAGGTTCGCTTTCTGAGTATCAAAGTCAGGAGGAGATAAAATGACTGACAACAGAAAATTCTACAAAACCTTTCTGAAAATAGCTA
>JAQXHW010000117.1 GCA_029007475.1 Oscillospiraceae bacterium
CCTCACTACTTGGTTTTAGATGACAGCAAGCTTGAGGAAGACGGCAGATTTAAGATGAATCCTCCCTTGAGGTCAAGCGAGGACAGAGAAGCCCTAATAAAAGGAATTAAAGACGGCACAGTTGATATGATTGCCACAGACCATGCGCCTCATTCCGAGGATGAAAAGGGCAGGGGGCTTGCAAAAAGTGCCATGGGTATTGTGGGACTTGAAACCGCTTTCCCGGTACTTTACACGAGGCTTGTAAAGACGGGTGTGCTCACACTGTCGGAGCTTGTTTCCCTTATGAGCGAAAAGCCTGCAAAGAGATTTTCTTTAGAGAGCGGAATTGAAGTCGGCAAAAAGGCTCAGCTTACGGTCTTTGACTTAAACCGTGAATATGAGATTAACCCGGATGAATTTCTCACCATGGGCAGAGCTACTCCCTTTAAGGGAGAGAAAGTTTTCGGTAAATGTCTTTTTACCCTTTGCGGTGACAGGATAGCGTATAAGTCCGAAGAAGTAAATTAGGTTATAATTAAAATAATATAAAGAGATTACCTTGCAAAAAGCAAGAAAGGAGACCAGTTATGGCAAAAAGAACAGATATTAAGAAAATACTTATCATCGGCTCAGGTCCTATTATTATCGGACAGGCTGCTGAGTTCGACTACGCAGGCACACAGGCTTGTCTTGCCCTCAAGGAGGAGGGCTATGAGGTTGTGCTTTGCAACTCGAACCCTGCAACAATCATGACAGATACCACAATCGCCGACAAGGTTTATATGGAGCCTCTCACCTTAGAGTATGTAGCACGGATTCTCCGCTATGAGAGACCCGACGCTATTATCCCCGGTATCGGCGGCCAGACAGGTCTTAACCTTGCAACCCAGCTTCAAAAGAAGGGTATTCTCGAGGAATGCGGAGTTGAGCTTTTAGGCACTTCCTCGGAGAGTATCGAAAGAGCCGAGGACAGAGAGCTTTTCAAGGAGCTTTGCGAGAGTATCAATGAGCCTGTTATCCCCTCGGAAATCACCTACAACCTTGAGGAAGCTAAAAAGGCTGCCCTTAAGATTGGCTACCCTGTTGTTTTACGTCCTGCATTTACCTTAGGCGGCACAGGCGGCGGCTTTGCAAACAACGAGGAAGAGCTTGTTGAATTAGGCGTCAATGCTTTCAGGCTCTCTCCTGTATCTCAGGTGCTTATCGAAAAGAGCGTTAAGGGCTACAAGGAAATTGAGTTTGAGGTTATGCGCGACTCCAACGACCACGCAATCATGATTTGCGGTATGGAGAATATCGATCCCGTAGGTGTTCATACAGGCGACTCCATGGTTGTTGCCCCTATTATGTCACTTAATGACCACGACTTCAATATGCTCAAAAACAGTGCTCTTAAAATTATTAAGGCTCTTAAAATCGAGGGTGGCTGCAACGTACAGTTTGCCTTAAACCCCACATCCTCTGAATACTATCTCATCGAGGTTAATCCCCGAGTTTCCCGTTCATCGGCTTTGGCTTCCAAGGCTTCAGGCTATCCTATCGCAAGAGTTACCGCCAAGATTGCGGTTGGTATGTCGCTTGAGGATATTGCAATTGCAAATACAAACGCTGCCTTTGAGCCTGACCTTGACTATGTAGTAGCTAAGCTGCCCCGTTTCCCCTTTGATAAATTCCCCACAGTTTCCAACGAGCTTTCTACTCAGATGAAAGCTACCGGCGAGGTTATGGGTATCGGTTCAACCCTTGAGGAGTGCTTGCTAAAATCGGTACGTTCTCTTGAGACCGGTGTTTGCCACTTCTATATGCCTAAATTTGATAATATGTCTACCGAGGAAATTGAGGCCTATATCGCTAAGTTCCACGATGACAACTATTTCGGTATTGCTGAGCTTCTTCGCAGAGGTGCTACTATCGAAAAACTCCACGAAATTACAGAAATCACAGAGCTGTTCCTTGAAAGCCTCAAGAAAATCGTTGACTATGAAGCAGTGCTTTCAGATAATGTAAACAACCTTGAAGTGTTCAAAGAAGCTAAGAAAATCGGCTTCTCGGATAAATATATTGCAAAGCTCTGGAACACTACCGACGACGAGATTTTTGCTCTTAGAAAGAGAGAAAACATTTTCCCTGTTTACAGAATGGTTGATACCTGCCATACAGGCGCTTACATTCCTTACTTCTATTCAAGTTATTACGGTGAGAATAAATCTATCGTGACCGACAGAAAGAAGACCATTGTTTTAGGCGCAGGTCCTATCCGTATCGGTCAGGGCGTTGAATTTGACTACTCCACCGTTCACGCAGTTTCTACTATCCGCAAATCCGGAATTGAGGCAATCATTATTAACAACAACCCCGAGACGGTTTCCACCGACTATACAACAGCCGACAAGCTCTACTTTGAGCCCCTCACCCCTGAGGATGTTATGAATGTAGTCGAGTTCGAGAAGGCTTATGAAGCCATCGCTTCTCTCGGCGGCCAGACAGCCATTAACCTTGCTGAGCCTATCGGCAGGAGAGGCGTTACCGTTATCGGTACCGACGTTGAAGCAATCGACAGAGCAGAGGACAGAAAGAGCTTCGAGAGAATCCTTCAGGAACTTAATATTCCTCAGCCCAAGGGCAACGCAGTAACCAATATTGAGGACGGTGTCCGCGCAGCCGCAGAAATCGGCTATCCCGTACTTGTTCGTCCCAGCTTCGTTTTAGGTGGCCGTGCAATGCAGATTGTTGCTAACGAGGAGCAGCTTAGAATGTACCTGAGAACTGCTGTTGAAATCGACGAGGACAAGCCTGTGCTTGTTGACAAGTACATCATGGGTAAAGAGGTTGAGGTTGACGCAGTTTGCGACGGCCACGACGTCTTCGTAGCAGGTATTATGGAGCTTGTTGAGCGCACCGGTGTTCACTCAGGCGACTCCATAAGCGTTTATCCCGCATTCAGTATTTCCGATAAGGTTAAGGGTACTATCCTCAGGTATGCTAAGAAATTAGGCTTAGGCCTTGGCATTGTAGGTCTTTACAATATTCAGTTCATTGTTGATAAGAACGAGGATGTGTTCATTATTGAGGTTAATCCCAGAAGCTCAAGAACAGTTCCCTTCCTCTCAAAAGCAACAGGTTACAGCCTTGCCGATATCGCAACCAACGTAATCATGGGCAAGACTCTCAAGGAGCAGGGTATATTCACAATCTACCCTGACGAGAAAAAACGTTGGTATGTAAAGGTGCCTGTATTCTCCTTCAACAAGATTAAGGGACTTGACACCTACCTCTCACCCGAGATGAAGTCCACAGGTGAAGCTATCGGATACGATGATAAGCTCAACAGAGCTATGTATAAGGCTATTCAGGCAGCAGGTATGACCGTTCAGAATTACGGTACTGTTCTCGCAACCATCGCCGATAAGGACAAGGACGAGGCTCTGCCCCTTATCCGCCGCTTCTATAAGTTAGGCTTTAATATTGTTGCTACCGAGGGTACAGCAAACTTCTTTATTCAAAACGGAATTCGTACTCATAAAATGGGCAAGATTTCCGAAGGCTCTGAGGATATTCCCAAGGCAATCCGCAAGGGTCATATTGCTTATGTGATCAACACCAAGGACGTAGGCTCTATGAGTCAGGCAACCGACGGCTATGAGATTCGTACCTGTGCTTCCGAAAATAACGTAACAATGTTCACCGCTCTCGATACAGTTCGAGTCCTCCTGGATGTACTTGAGGAAACAACCCTTTCAATTTCTACTATTGACGCAGAATAATTGGAGAGTTTAGTAATGAAACAGAGTGTTTTTAGAATAATAACTAACGAAAAAATCGCTAAAGATGTTTTCAAGATGACCCTAAAGGGTGATTGCTCGGATATTACAAAAAGCGGTCAGTTCGTTAATATCAAGCTCGAGGGCTTCTATTTGCGCCGTCCTATCTCCGTTTGCGAGGTAGAGGGCGATATCCTTACCCTTATCTACAAGGTAGTGGGTAAGGGTACAGAGGCTATGAGCAAGATGTGCGCTTGTGAAGAGCTTGATATCTTGACCGGACTCGGCAACGGCTACAGCCTCGAGGAGAGCGGCGAAAGACCTCTCCTTATCGGCGGCGGCGTTGGCGTACCTCCTATGTATGAGCTTGCAAAAAGGCTCAAAAAAGAGGGCAGGAGCGTTTCCGTTATTTTAGGCTTTAATAAGGCTGAAGAAATCTTCTATGAGGATGAATTTAAGGCCTTGGGCTGTGATACTTTCGTTGCAACTGTTGACGGAAGTGTCGGGGCAAAAGGCTTTGTCACAGACGTTATGAAAAATCTTGACGACTATACCTATGTCTATACCTGCGGTCCTGAGCCAATGCTGAAGGCTGTCTGGGGTGAGGCTAAAACCTCGGGACAGTTTAGCTTTGAGGAACGTATGGGCTGCGGCTTCGGAGCTTGTATGGGCTGCTCCTGCAAGACCAAGTACGGCAATAAGAGAATTTGCAGGGAAGGTCCCGTTTTAGTTAAGGAGGAGATTATATGGTGAATACAAAAGTAAATCTCTCCGGCATGGAAATGGATAATCCCATAGTACCCGCAAGCGGTACCTTCGGCTACGGCTATGAATTTGCCGATCTTTACGATATCAATATATTAGGCTCATTCTCGTTTAAGGGTACAACCTTAGAGCCTCGCTTCGGTAATCCTACTCCCAGAATCGCGGAAACTCCCATGGGTATGATTAACGCAGTCGGACTCCAAAACCCCGGTGTCGACAAGGTTATATCCGAGGAATTGCCTAAGCTTAGAAAGGTTTTCAGAAAAAAAGTTATTGCAAATATCAGCGGCTTCTGTGTTGAGGAATATGTAGAATGCTGTAAAAAGATTGATAAAGAGGAACAGGTGGGTATCATTGAGATTAACATAAGCTGTCCCAACGTACACGGCGGCGGTATGGCTTTGGGTACCTCTCCCGAAATGGCGGCTGAGATTACGAGAGCGGTTAAGGCTGTTACCTCAAAGCCTGTTTATATCAAGCTCACCCCAAATGTTACAAGCATTGTTCCCATAGCCAAGGCTTGTGAGGAAGCAGGCGCAGACGGTATTTCTCTCTGCAACACCTTCCTCGGCATGAGAATTGACCTTAAAACAAGAAAGCCCATAATCGCAAATAAAATGGGCGGCTTTTCGGGTCCTGCAATTTTCCCTCAGGCACTAAGACTTGTCTACCAGGTGTACGAGGCAGTAAGTATTCCCATTATGGGTATCGGCGGTGTAGCTACTGCCGAGGATGTAATTGAGATGATGCTTGCAGGCGCAACTGCGGTGCAGGTAGGCGCTCAGAACTTAGTTGACCCCTATGTTTGCCGTGATATCATCGAGGATTTACCGCGCGTTATGGAAAAGTACGGTATTACTAATTTATCAGATATTATAGGAGGTGCCCACAATGGGTAAGGATGTTATTGTAGCTTGCGATTTCGCAGGCAAAGAGCAGTGCATGGCTTTTCTTGATAAGTTCACGGACTGCAAGCCTTTCGTTAAAATCGGTATGGAGCTGTTTTATTCCGCAGGTCCCGAGATTGTAAGGGATATTAAAGCAAGAGGACACAAGATTTTCCTCGACCTAAAGCTTCACGATATCCCCAACACAGTTATGAAGTCCATGGCTGTACTCTCAAATTTAGATGTCGATATGACCAACCTCCACGCAGCCGGTACAAAGGCTATGATGGAAGCCGCAATTAAAGGCTTAACCCGCGAGGACGGCACAAGACCCATCTTAATTGCCGTTACCCAGCTTACCTCGACAAGTGAGGAAGCTATGAAAGAGGACCTTCTCATTGACGCACCTATGGACGAGGTGGTTATGCACTACGCAGAGAACGCAAAGGTTGCAGGCCTTGACGGCGTTGTTTGCTCTCCCTTAGAGGCCGGTAAGGTGCATAACAGATGCGGCGATAGCTTCGTAACAGTTACCCCGGGCGTTCGTTTTGCTGACGGCGAGGTAGGCGACCAAAAGAGAGTTACTACCCCAGAAAAGGCAAAGGAATTAGGCTCTGACTATATTGTTGTAGGCAGACCTATCACCGCTGCCGAGGACCCCGTTGCCGCTTATAAGAGATGCGTAGCTGAGTTTGTCGGCTAAGGGAAAATACATAAACGGATACAGAGAAAGGATTTGTAATTATGGAAAAAAGAGTAGCAAAAGCATTACTTGAAATAAAGGCAGTATTTCTCAGACCTGATGAGCCCTTTATTTGGGCAAGCGGTATAAAGAGCCCTATTTACTGCGATAACAGACTCATACTTACTGCTCCCGAAGCAAGAAAGGTAGTCGAGCAGGCAATTGCCGATAAGGTCATGGAGGAGTATCCCGAGGTAGAGGTGCTTATGGGTACTTCCACCGCAGGTATCGCTCATGCAGCTATTGCCGCAAGCATTCTCGATATGCCCATGGGTTATGTAAGAGGTTCCGCAAAGGACCACGGCAGACAGAATAAAATTGAGGGCAGACTTCTCCCCGGTCAGAAGGTAGTTGTAATTGAGGACCTTATCTCCACCGGCGGAAGCGTTATCGATGTTGTTGATGCTCTCAGAGAGGCCGGCGCAGAGGTACTCGGCATCGTTTCAATCTTCACCTACGGTATGCAGAAGGGCCTCGACAGACTCGCCGCCGCTAATGTTAAGAATGTAAGCCTTACCAATCTTGACGCAGTAGCCGCCGAGGCTGCTGAGAGCGGTTACATCAAGCCTGAGGATGTAGACAGATTGATTAAATTCCGCAACAATCCCTCCGATGAGAGCTGGATTGGCTAAGAGTTTTATAAATCACAGCGAAGCCTGTGGCAAGTAAGCGGCGGGCTTTGCTCAAACCATATAATAGTTTTGTTTTAAGTGAACAAACTTCTTGATTTCATTTATTCAGGAGGTAAAAGTATGAATGGATTAATTGATATTGCTGAGCTTTCTATTGAGGAGCTTGACTCATTAATGGCTGTTGCCGAGGATATTATAGAAAATCCCGAGAAATATCAGGATAGCTGTAAGCACAAGAAATTAGCTACCCTTTTCTTTGAGCCATCAACCCGCACAAGGCTTTCCTTTGAGGCGGCTATGCACGAGTTAGGCGGCTCGGTTATAGGCTTCAGCGACGGCGACAATTCCTCTGCCGTAAAGGGAGAGAGCGTTGCCGATACCGCAAGAGTTGTAGGCTGTTATGCGGACATTATTGCGATGCGCCACTTTATCGAGGGCGCTCCCTTTGTAGCTGACCGCAACTGCGCCGTACCTGTTATTAACGCAGGAGACGGCGGACACAATCACCCCACACAGACTCTCGCCGATTTGCTTACTATTAAGCGTGAAAAGGGCAGACTTAATAACTTAACCGTTGGATTTTGCGGTGACCTTAAATACGGACGTACAGTGCATTCCCTCTGCACCGCCCTATCAAGATATCAGGGTATTAAATTTGTATTTATTGCTCCAAAGGAATTAAAAATCCCCAGCTATCTTATTTACGAGGTAATCGAGAAAAACGGTATCGAGTATGTTGAGTGTGATAATCTTGAGGAAGCAATGCCTGAGCTTGATATTCTCTATATGACTCGCGTACAGGGTGAGCGTTTTGAGGATAAGGCAGAGTATGAACGTCTCAAGGATAGCTACATCTTAACAATGGATAAAATGGCGCACGCCAAAGAGGATATGATTGTTTTACATCCTCTGCCCAGGGTAAATGAAATCTCAACCCAGGTTGATTATGACCCCCGTGCCTGCTACTTTAAGCAGGTATTAAACGGAAAGTATATGCGAATGGCTCTTATCTTGAAGCTCTTAGGCTCAGCTACTAAGGGAATAAGCGCCGACGCAGTACGCCCAACTCCACTTACTGACGACGCAAACGGCGAATGTAAGTGTCAGAATACCAAGTGCATTACTCACACCGAGCAGGAGCTGCAGCAGGCATTTAAGCTGGTTGATAAGGATATGAATATCCTGCGCTGTAAGTACTGCGAAACAAGAGCAAAGTAAATACCGCTAAATAAACAGCCGTCTATGGTCAAAATCCATAGGCGGCTGTGATTATTTTTTGTCCATTATATTTGCGGTTTTTAATGTTGCTTCAAATATTTTAATATCAATTCAGCTTTATTTTTAGCAGCCGATTGATACTGAGAATTTAGAAAATCGAAGAAAATCGAAGAAAATCAGAGAAAATTAAAGATTATGATTCCATTGAACAATTAATCTGAGATTGTTTGACTCTCTTTGACTTTTACTGACTTTGACTTTCTCTGACTTTTGGAATAGAATATAGTCAAGGTCAGAAAAGGTCAAATTAGAAAAATAGAGAAATAAAACTTTGAGGTGACTTATGAGATGAAGTGATTTACTCACAGAATATATTATGGAAATGATTGATGCCGAGGGCAACGCCGAAATACGCAGAAACGAGCTGGCAGACCATTTCGGCTGTGTACCGAGTCAGATTAACTATGTGATTACCTCGCGGTTTACTCCCGAGCAGGGTTATGTGGTTGAGTCAAAACGCGGCGGCGGCGGATATATTCGTATTACCCGCATAAAAACCGATAAAAATACTGCCCTTATGCATATAATTAATTCCATAGGTCAGGAGCTTGATAATATTACCGCTCAGGTGATGATTAAAAACCTCCTATCCTCGTCAATAATAGGGGAGGAAGCCGCAAGAATTATGCTGTCGGCAACATCTGAGAGAAGTCTGGGTTTAGTACCTACACCCCAGCGCGATAAGGTGCGGGCAACAATGTATAAAAATATGTTACTTTCAATAATCTAAGGAGGAAGAAATATGAAATGCGAAAAATGTAAAGGACGAGAGGCCACAACTCACGTTAAAAGAGTGGTAAACGGCAGATATGAGGAATATATGCTCTGTGCCGACTGTGCTCACGAAATGGGCTTTGATAATGTATTTTCATTTGAGATGCCCGACATGTTCTCCGGACTTGTTCAGAGCCTTTTCGGAGCTCTCCCTGCAAGAAGCGGTGCAAGCAGATGTCCTGAGTGCGGAAGTACCTTCGGGGATATCCAAAACACAGGAAAGGTAGGCTGTGCAGAATGTTACCGAGTTTTCCGTTCAGAGCTAATGCCTTCGATTAAGAGAATTCACGGAAACACAGCTCACTGCGGAAAGATTCCCTACACGGTTGAGCCCGACGGCAAGAAAGATAATCAAAAAAAGAGAAATCAAACCGAGCTTGAGAGAATGAACAATGAACTGAAAGCGGCTGTTGAAGCTCAGAATTTTGAGAGAGCCGCCGAGCTTCGCGACAAAATAAAGGAAATGGAGAGTGAGCAGAATGGCTGATAATGTATATATTTCCTCAAGAGTGCGCTTGGCAAGAAACCTAAAGGATTATCCGTTTCCTCTTAGAATGGATGACAAGCAAAAGCACGAGGTTATCGAGAGGGTAAAGGCGGTTATTCCCACTCTTTCTCAGAAATTACAGTTTGTTGAGCTGTCCGATTTGTCTGAAAACGCACTTGTTTCCATGGTGGAGCGTCACCTAATCAGCCCTGAATTTGCAGGAAAGAAAGAGGGCAGAGCCTTGGTTGTCTCCGAGGATGAGAGCGTGAGCATCATGATTAACGAGGAGGACCACCTGAGAATACAGGTTATTATGCCGGGACTTTCCCTTGAGGAAGCCTACAAGGTTGCAGAAAAAATAGATACAGAGCTCTCACAGAAGCTCGAATTTGCTTTTGATAAGGAGTTAGGCTACCTTACTGAGTGTCCTACAAATCTGGGTACAGGTATGAGGGCTTCCGTTATGATGCATCTTGCCGGACTTGCTGAGTCAAGAAGCGTTACCCGAATTGCTTCCAATCTCCAAAAGTTAGGCTTTACCATAAGGGGTACCTACGGAGAGGGCACAGAGGCTCCCTCATGTATGTATCAGTTGAGCAATCAGGTTACCCTGGGACTTTCCGAGAAAACTGCAATAGATAATATTATGAGTGTTGCCGCTAAGCTGTCTGAATCTGAGCTTGCTACCCGAGAAAAGCTCATGGAGAGCATGGAGTATCAGGATAAGATCAGCCGTAGCTTGGGTATTCTCCTAACCGCAAGACTGATTAGCTTCAGCGAAGCCGCAAGGCTCCTCAATAACGTGAGAATGGGTATAGCTGAGGGCATTATTGAGGATGTTAACTTAGATACGGTTGACAGGCTTATGGTAGATATTCAGCCTGCGAGCTTAATGCTTTCAGAGGGTAAGAGTCTTACTCCTCAGGAGAGGGATAAAACGAGAGCCGAGCTTATTAAAAAGGCTCTGAGATAAGAAAACGGCAGGTTTTCTTTAGAAGTATTTGGAATATATGAATATACCTCAAATTTGAAAGGGATGAAAAATAGAATGTATAACTTTAAGGGATTTACAAGTAAAGCTAACGATGCTATCAATATCGCTATTGAAGAAGCAGGAAAAATGGGCCATACCTATATAGGTACGGAGCACCTGCTTTTAGGACTCATACTTGAGGATACGGGAGTTGCGGCGGCAGTACTGAAAGATTCCGGTCTTGACGCCGAGAAGTTTGAGGAAAAGCTTCGTGAGTCAATCGGAGTAGGCAGAGAAACCTCTCTCTCTCCCGATGATTTTACTCCTCGCACAAAACGTGCTATGCAGAACGCTGTACTTACCTCTGCGAGAATCGGTCATAACTTCGTGGGTACCGAGCATCTGCTCGTTGCGGTAATCTCCGAAAGTGACAGCTATGCCGTCAAGTTCCTAAATGAGCTGGGTGTGAGCACATCTACTGTAATGACAACTTTAAGGCAGAGTCTTTCAGAGGGTAATACCGAGGGCGGCTCTGACGGCTTTAATACGAAGGGCAGTAAAAATGCTTCTAAGGGCAAGACAGCTACTCTCGAGAAATACGGCAGAGACCTCAGCGAGGCGGCTAAAAAGGGTGAGATTGACCCTGTAATCGGCAGAGATAAGGAGATAGCGCGTGTTATTCAGATTCTCTCAAGACGCACTAAGAATAATCCTGTTTTAATCGGTGAGCCCGGTGTTGGTAAAACCGCTGTTGCGGAGGGGTTGGCACTAAAGATTGCCGAGGGAAATGTTCCCGAAAACCTTATCAATAAACGCGTTGTAAGCCTAAACCTTACCTCTATGATTGCAGGCACAAAGTACCGCGGAGAATTTGAGGAGAGAATCAAGGCTGTTATCGACGAGCTTATGGAGTCAAAGGAGATTATTCTCTTTATTGACGAGCTCCATACCATAGTTGGCGCAGGCTCAGCCGAGGGCTCAGCCGATGCGGCAAATATCCTAAAGCCCTCTCTTGCTAAGGGCGATTTTCAGATTATCGGCGCTACAACCTTGGAGGAATACAGAAAGTATATCGAAAAGGATTCTGCGCTGGAGCGAAGATTCCAGCCTGTTAAGGTTTTGGAGCCTACCTTGGAGGAGTCCGTAGAAATTCTAAAGGGTATTCGTGACCGCTATGAGGCGCACCATAAGGTAAGCATTACCGACGAGGCAATCGAAGCTGCGGTAACGCTTTCCTCAAAGTATATTGCAGATAGATTTTTACCCGACAAGGCTATTGACTTGATTGATGAATCAGCCTCTAAGGTGCGACTTGAGACTCTTACGGCACCGCCTGAGCTTCAATCGCTTGAGAAGGAAATTGAAAAGCTGGAAAAAGAGAAATCTGAGGCAGTTAATTCTCAGAATTTCGAAGCAGCAGCTAAAATCCGTGACGAGCAAAAGGCAAAATCGGAGGAGCTTTCAAAGCTCAAAAAGGATTGGCAGGAGAGCAGCAGTGCTTCTCATAAAGAGGTAACGGCCGGGGATATCGCAAAGATTGTGTCCGATTGGTCGGGAATCCCGGTAGGAGAGCTTTCTAAGGATGAGAGTCAGCGACTTCTTACTCTCGAGCAGGAGCTTCATGCTCGCGTTGTGGGTCAGGAGGAGGCTGTAAAAGCTGTCGCAAAGGCGGTAAGACGAAGCCGAGCAGGACTCAAAGACCCGAACAGACCCGTAGGCTCCTTTATATTCTTAGGCCCTACCGGTGTGGGTAAAACCGAGCTTTCAAAGGCTTTGGCAGAGGCAATGTTCGGAGACGAGAACGCAATGCTCCGTCTTGATATGAGCGAGTACATGGAGAAGCATACCGTGGCTAAGCTCATTGGCTCGCCTCCCGGTTATGTTGGCTTTGACGAGGGCGGTCAGCTTACCGAGAGAGTAAGGAGAAAGCCCTACTCGGTAATTCTTTTTGACGAGATTGAAAAGGCTCACCCCGATGTGTTCAATATGCTTTTGCAGATTCTCGAGGACGGACGGCTTACAGATTCTCAGGGCAGAACAGTAAGCTTCAAGAACACCGTGATTATAATGACCTCTAACGTCGGAGCACGTCAGATTGTGAATAACGCAGTGACGGTAGGCTTTAACAGCGAGAGCAAGGAGAATACTTCACAGGATAGAGAAAAACTCAAGGAGACCGTAATGGGTGAGCTGAAAGCAGTATTCAGACCTGAGTTTCTCAACCGAGTTGACGACATAATTGTATTCAATAAGCTCACATCCGAGGAGATTAAGGAAATTGCACAGCTTATGCTTAAATCATTATCAAAGCGAATGGCGGATTTAGGTCTGAAGTTTGAAATTTCAGATAAAGCATTGGAGGAAATTGCAAAGGCAGGCTTTGACGAGGCCTACGGAGCAAGACCCCTTCGCAGAGTTATTACTACCAAGATTGAGGATGAGCTTTCAGAAAGACTTCTCTCAGGCGAATTTGAGGGCAAGTCGGCAGTTACCTGTGACTTCGAAAACGGAGAGTTTACGTTTAGCTGCAGCTAATTAAATAGGGCGGTATAGAAATATGCCGCCCTTAGGTATTTTTTATAAATACAACTTGCAAAGAGAAAGTAAATATGGTAAAATATCAAAAGGATTTATCCAATATATCATTTGGGGATGCAGATTATGAAAAAGTTAATTGCGGTAATTATGCTTGTTTTAATGGTTGTTTCGCTTGCGGCCTGCTCTGCTGATAACAGCCCAAACACCCCCAGTGCTATCGGCAATAAGGACCGTGCCGAGAAGTTCGAAGAAGATGTAAACAAGGTTGAGGAAAAGTCAGGCAAGGGTATTCTTGCAAATGACGCTACCTTGGGAAATGTCCTTACCGGCACTGCTGTTGTCCGTGTGCTTGAGTTTTCCGGTGACGATAAGCCTGAGATGTATGTTGCTTATTCTGACGGCACAAAGCCCTATGCTAACAAGCAGCAGATTTACGGCTTCGACAACGGCCCATACGAGTTTTTTTCCGAGAGAAAGGGAAATCTTGAACTCTCAGAGATTACCTCAAAATCCTCAGCAGATGCTAAGGCTCCCTGTATTTGGATTTACACCGACGAATCGGGAATCTCTTACCTTGTTATAGGTGAGGATCTCTCAAAAGAAGCTCACTATTATTCCTACGTTACTGTTAATCCCGACGGCACTAAGGTTTACAACATAGTTGAGAAATTCACAGGTCTTAACGGCAAAGTTTACGAGGGTACATACGAAAAAATCGAGCTTGCAGGTATAACTCAGGACGAAGCAAACGCAATCTTTGCAAAAAATGAGGAAGCACTCAAGCTAATTGAGGCCGGTAAAAACTAAGGGACCACTGAATAAATCACATATGAAGATTGTTTGCGCATCTTGCTTGCTTATTTTCCGTCAGCTTACCCCAAAAATCCTCGTAATGCGTCAGCATTACTGCGGTTTATTTGTCCAATCTGACGGCGCAATATGCACAAACGATTTAATCAGTGCTTCCCTAAATCATTTATACGACAAAATCCCGAGGACTTAATTATCCTCGGGATTTTTGCGTACTATTAATCTTGCTGTGCTTATATGCTATCGTACTTAACCTCGCCCTCTGAAATCCGGGCGATTCTTGTAAAGCCACATTCTTTTGCAAGCTCTAAGGCTTTATCGAAGCCGTGGGTAAGCATTCTCATATCGTGACAGTCGGAGTTTATAATAACGTCACAACCGCAGTCCCTGATAATTCTTAAGAGTTCCTTTGATGGGTAGGGCGTGGTGCGATAACCCCGCGCCATGGCTCCCGTATTAATCTCAAAGAGAGGCTTTTTCTCAGACTTCGAAAGTTTCTCTATGGCCTTTTTCGCCGCGTTTATGTAGCGTGGATTTTTTGAATCGAAAAGAGGGGTACTCTCTTTTTCGTCGAACTTCTTAAGCAAATCAAGGTGAGCGATAATGTCAGCCTTTGTTCTTTCAAAAAGCTCTCCCACAAGCTCGAAGTACCTTTCGGCAACAATCATAGGGTCGTTTTCAAAATGCTTCTTTATACCGGCTTTTAGGATATCGGCGGTGCTGTCCATGTAGAGAATACCGTCGGGGGTTTCAATTCCGTGTACTGCGCCGATGATGAAATCGTATTCGCCCTTTGGCGGCTCACTCAGAATATCCTGTTCAAGACCTAAGAGTATCTCAAGCTTGTCTTTATATTTCTCTTTCAGAAATAAAACTTCCTCGCGATACATCTCAAGTCCCTCTTCGGTCATAGTCCAGTTTTCGTTTGGAAGTGGGCTGTGACCGGAAAAACCGAGAACCTTAATTCCCTGTGAGCAGGCGGCAAGAACAATCTCTTCGGGAGAATTTTTGCCGTCGCAGTAAGTGCTGTGGGTGTGATAATTTACTGAAATCATACCATTTTTTCCTGCTTAACCTTGTGGTCGATAACGTGACGTGAGGCAAGCTCGTTTCTCACATCCTCAACCGTAATGCCCATTTCAACCATGAGCACCATGAGGTGATATGCGAGGTCGGCGATTTCGTATACGGTTTCAGCCTTGTCGTCTGCTTTGCCGGCTATAATAACCTCGGTGCTCTCCTCGCCAACCTTTTTGAGAATTTTGTCAAT
>JAQXHW010000118.1 GCA_029007475.1 Oscillospiraceae bacterium
CGACTCCATATCTGTTGATGAGATAAGAAATATTGTCAGAGATTCAATTATCATTCCCGGTGAGGCAGTAAGAAAAGTCTATGTTCTCACGGATATTGACAAAAGAATGGGCAAGGAAGCCTTAAACGCTTTTCTTAAAACCTTAGAGGAACCGACTCAGGATATTCTTTTTCTTCTGACGGCAGAGTCTACCAAAACGCTGCCCGTTACCATACTCTCAAGATGTGCAACCCTGAATATCAGCACACAGGCAGAGTTTCAGGAGAATGATTTGGCTCTTGCAAGGGAAATTCTTAAGGGTATTATTGACACGAAGGAGTTACCCCTTCTAAAGGCAACGTCGGCACTTTCAACCAGACAAAAGGCCCTGGAGGTGCTGCCGATAATAAGGCTTATCCTGTCTGACTCACTCTCGCTATCGGTAGGGGGCGAGCCTCTTTACGACAGGGAAACTGCTCAAGTATTACGTTCAAAGCTGACAAAGGCTAAGATAATAAAGCTTATCGACGCCACATCAGACGCTATAAATAAAACCAACCGCAACCTAAACCCAACGATTCTGACCACTTGGCTTTGCGGTGAATACAGGAGGATATCATGGCAGAAGTAGTAGGTGTTCGCTTTAAGGAAGTGGGCAAGATATATTATTTTGACCCGGGTGAGGAAAAGCTCGCCACAGGGGAAATGGTTATTGTAGAAACGGCAAGGGGAGTTGAGTGCGGACAGATTGCACTTAAAAACAAGGAAGTCCCCGACGAGGAGATTGTTCATCCCTTAAAGCCCATTATCAGAAAGGCCGACAGCGCTGATCTTAAAAGGGTTGAAATCAATAAGGAGCAGGAGAAAAAGGCTTTCGATATCTGCGTTAAGAAAATTGCGGAACACGGACTTGACATGAAGCTCGTTAATGTTGAATATACCTTCGACGGTAGCAAGATTTTATTCTACTTTACCGCTGACGGCAGAGTCGATTTCAGAGCCTTGGTTAAGGATTTGGCATCTGTCTTTAAGACAAGAATTGAGCTTCGTCAGATAGGTGTTCGCGATGAGGCAAAAATGTTAGGCGGCCTGGGAGTTTGCGGCAAGCAGTTCTGCTGTTCAAGCTTCTTAGGAGATTTTCAGCCTGTTTCAATCAAGATGGCTAAGGAGCAGGGCCTTTCCCTTTCTCCCGTTAAAATTTCCGGTACCTGCGGCCGACTTATGTGCTGCTTAAAATATGAGCAGGATGCATACACCGACCTTATCAGGAATACACCTAAGTATGGCGCTATTGTAAAGACGCCTCAGGGTAAGGGTACCGTTGTTGAGGTTAGCCTTCTTACGGGAATGCTCAAGGTTAAAATGGATAACACTCCCCCCGAAGCCGCACCTCAGGTATTTAAGGTGAAAGAAGTCAAGGTCTTAAAAAACGGCAGAGAAACCGTGGATAAAAGCGTTCCTCAGGAGCTGAAGGATTTAGAATAAGCTGCGGATTAATCCTGATTTTTTGGTACTTTCTTAAATTATCCATGGGAATTTGAGAAAAATACGTCAAAATAATTGCTTTTTTCAAAAAATGTGCTACAATATAAGACGAAAACGATAAAGGAGGTGCCTCCAATGGCATATATTATCAACGATGATTGCATTTCCTGCGGCGCTTGCGCTGACGAGTGTCCCTGCGGTGCTATCTCTGAGGGTGACGGCAAATACGTAATCGACGCAGATGCTTGTGCAGAATGCGGCGCTTGCGCTGATGTTTGTCCCGTAGGAGCTCCCCAGGCTGAGTAATCAATCAAAAATTTATGGCACCCCAATCTCAGCTTAGGGATTGGGGTGTTCTTCTTTATTTATAAGGCGGTGAGAATTATGCTGAGAACGGGTGAGAGGCTTGAGCCTCTCGGTAACGGTATTGAGATTATTGTGTCGGACAAGTTTTGCTTTACAACGGATACGATACTTCTTGCGAATTTTGCACAGCACAGGAAATCCGACAGGGTTGTTGACCTTTGCACAGGCTGCGGAATTATCCCTCTTCTGCTTTCAAGGGAGAATCCTCCCCGTGAGATTCACGGAGTTGAAATTTTCGCCGAGGGTGTAGATATGATGACTCGTTCTGTCAAATATAATTCTCTTACAGAAAATATATTTCCTCTATGCTCTGACATAAAGGAGCTAAAAGGGGAGCTCCCTTTCGGGTATTTTTCTCTTGTGACCTGTAACCCTCCCTATAAGCTCTCCGGCTCCGGACTAAAGAGCAGGGGCGATGAGGCGCTTCTTGCCCGTCACGAGGAGATGTGTACCCTCGAGGATGTAATATCGGTAGGCTCAAAGCTTTTGCAATTTTCGGGGAGACTATGTATATGCCAAAGACCTGAAAGGCTTACGGACGCTATGGAGCTAATGAGAAAATACGATGTTGAGCCTAAAAGACTCCGGCTTGTTCAGGGAAAATTTTCAAAAGCACCGAAGCTGTTTCTTTTAGAGGGAAAGAGGGGCAGTAAGCCGGGCTTTCTGAATGTTATGCCTGCTTTAGTTGTTGAAAACGAGGACGGCGCTTTTACTGAAGAAATGCTCAGTATCTACGGCTCATATAAGGACAATGCAGGGAGGACGAAGAATGAATTATAACGGAATAATTTTTGTTGTGGGCACTCCTATAGGAAACCTTTCCGACCTGTCGCCCAGAGCCGCCGAGACTCTGGAAAAGGTCGATTTTATCGCGGCGGAGGATACGAGAGTAACCCTGAAGCTCCTCAATCATTTAGGAATTAAGAAGCCTATGATTAGCTATTTCGAGCACAATAAGCTACAGCGCGGCGAGGAAATATGCAGGAGAATTCTTGAGGGCGAGAGCTGTGCGATAGTTACCGACGCAGGTATGCCCTGCATATCCGACCCGGGTGAGGAACTCATTAAGCAGTGTGCCGAGTACGGTATTAAAACCGAGGTTGTACCGGGCCCCTCTGCGGTTATTTCCGCTTTGTGTGTTTCGGGACTCTCCACGGGGAGATTTACCTTTGAGGGATTTTTGTCCGTTAATAAAAAGAGCAGGAAAGAACATTTAGACGCTCTAAAAGATGAGCAGAGAACTATGATTTTCTACGAAGCTCCTCATAAATTGCCCAATACATTAAAGGATCTCTATGAGCACTTCGGTGAGCGAAGGCTCACTATATGCCGCGAGCTTACAAAGCTCCACGAGGAGATTATCCGCACAACCACGAAAGAAGCCTTTGAGAATTACTCTGAGGGTACTCTAAAGGGTGAGATAGTCTTGGTTTTAGAGGGAGCAGAAAAAGGGACGGAGAAAAAGTTTACCCTTGGGGAAGCGGTTGCTCTGGCAGAAAAATTTATGACTGAGGGAAAGAAAACCTCAGACGCCGCAAAGCAGGCCGCAAGCGTTACAGGCTTTAAGAAAAACGATATCTATAAGGAATTGATGCAATGAATTATGAGAAAACACTTGAGCGAATACATTACCTAAATAAATTCGGTTCCCGTCCCGGACTTGAGAGAATAAAAATGCTCCTCGATATGCTGGGAAATCCTCAGGATTCCCTGAAGTTTGTTCACGTTGCGGGAACTAACGGAAAAGGCTCTGTTTGTCAGATGATTTCCTCGGTGCTTAAGGCTTCGGGCTACAAAACAGGTCTTTTTATCTCTCCCTATATTACTGATTTCAGAGAGAGGATTCAGATTGATAATACCCCCATATCTAAGGACGATTTGTGCAGTGTAGTCGATTACGTTTTCTCTTTTGTAGAGATGCTTCGAGAAAAGGCTATTATTATTACCGAGTTTGAATTTGTTATGGCTGTATCCTTTGAGTTTTTTAAGAGAGAGTGTGTGGATGCGGTGGTCTGCGAGACAGGACTCGGCGGACTTCTTGACTGCACAAACGTAATTAAACCGCCCTTATGCGCGGTTCTTACTTCCATAAGCCTTGACCACACGGATATTCTGGGAGATACCATAGAGAAAATCGCTGAGCAGAAGTGCGGAATTATAAAGTCAGGCTCTCAGGTTGTGTCAGATATTCAGGGCCTTGAGACTAAGAAAATTATTGAGAAAACCTGCGAGGATAGGAAGGTTTCGCTTACCTTTGCGGATAAAGACGAGTTTACTGTTTTAAGCTCCGATTTAAGCGGTACAAAATTTCTCTATAAGAATAATAAGTATAAAATCAAGCTTTTAGGTGAGCATCAGCTCAATAACTGCGCCGTTGCGGTTAAGGCCCTCGAAGCCCTCAAAAGCAGAGGCTTTGAGATTTCTGAGGATAATCTCAGGGAGGGACTTCTTAATGCAAAAAATCCCGCAAGGCAGGAGGTTATGAGAAAAGAACCCCTAATTCTCCTTGACGGAGCGCATAATGCCGACGGAATGGCTTCCTTTGCAAAAGGTGTGGAGAAGTATTGCGTTGAGTCAAAACCCCTGCTCATAATCGGTATGCTTGCGGATAAAGACAGCCGCGGCTCTCTGGAGTTTATTAAAGGCCTTTTTGATAGGGTATTTACTGTACCTATCAACAATCCCCGCGCTATGAAATCTGAGGATATGGCAGCCCTTTGCAGGGAGTATTTCCATGAGGTTGAGGCTTGCGGAGATATCAGCGAAGCACTTAATAAGGCTCTCACGCTTGCAGAAAAAGAGAAAAGAGCACTCTGCATTTGCGGCTCTCTTTATTTAGCCGGAGAAATTCGACCTCTTATTTTGGATTATCTAAAAAAGTAAATTTTTTTGACAAGTGAATAAAACAAAATTTTTTGTCCATACTTATTAAAATAAGTGTGGACATATTTTTTTGAAGGTCGTGAAAAAATGCTTTCGTTAGAAAGGTCGGGGGACAGGCTGGTTGCCTATATTTCAGGTGAGCTTGACCACCACAAATGCGCAATTATCAGAAAGAAAATTGATACTGTTATTCAGCAGGAAAGACCGAATATATTGGAGCTTGACTATTCTCAGGTGCAGTTTATGGACTCCTCGGGGATAGGTCTTGTTATGGGCAGATATAAACAGATGACAATGATGGGCGGAAAGCTGATTGTTACTAACATACCGAGTCATCTTTTAGGAATATTCAGGCTTTCGGGTCTGGGAAGTTTGGGGGTGCTTAGATGAATATTCAAAATGAAATGAAGCTGAGCTTCAGCGCAAAAAGCGTAAATGAGAGCTTTGTCAGAACAGCTATTTCCGGCTTCCTAATGTACCTTGACCCTACAATTTCAGAGCTGACAGAGATTAAAACCGCACTCTCCGAGGCGGTTACAAACTGTATTCTTCACGGCTACGGCCGTGAGGACGGTACGGTTTACATAGAAGCAAAGGTTACGGATAAAAATAAGGTTATAATCAAGATTCGCGACAAGGGCTGCGGAATAAAAAGCGTTGAGGAGGCAATGGAGCCTTTGTTTACCACAGGCGGTCAGGAGCAGGCAGGCTTAGGCTTTACGGTTATGCAGAATTTCATGGATAAGGTAAGCGTCCGCTCGAAAGAGGGGAAGGGTACTGTTGTCACCATGGAGAAGTCTATCGTAAGACGAGGTAAGAATGAAAAGCCGTGATACGCTTATTGAGGAGAATTTGGGGCTTGTGTACTCCTGCGCGAAAAAGCTATCGGGCAGAGGTATTGAGTACGAGGAGCTTGTAAGTGCAGGCTATATAGGTCTAATTAACGCCGCAACCCGCTTTGACGAGGCTTTAGGCTTCAGATTTTCCACCTTTGCCGTTCCGTCAATAATAGGCGAGATGAAGCGAATTTTCCGCGACGGCGGAACGGTTAAGGTGAGCCGAAGTCTTAAAGAGCTTTCGCTAAAGGCTCAGAGGGCGGCAGAGGAATTTCGCAGACGAGAGGGTGAGGAGCCTACTGTTTCTCAGCTCAGCGAGATTTTGGGCGTTTCACTTGAGGAGGCGGCAGAGGCGCTGTCGGCTTCCATGACGGTGAAATCTCTCTCAAATGCTTTAGAGGATGGCTCCGACATTGATATAGCGGTGGCATCTAAGGAGGAGAGCATCACCGAGAGGATGACCCTGTATCAAGTTATTGATGAGCTTTCCCTTGAGGATAGGGAGCTGATAAAGCTCAGGTACTTCAAGGGAAAAACTCAAACACAAACCGCAGAAACCCTCGGTATAAGTCAGGTACAGGTTAGCCGAAAGGAGAAAAAAATACTCCTTTCAATGCGAGAGAAAATGTTAGTGTGAAAAAAGCAGATAAGCAAAAGAAAACCTGCGCACATTCGCTGTACGCAGGTGTTGTTTTATACGTCTTTGTACTCAACATTTACGGGTTTATCGTCTTTTCCCAAGGCTTTGTTAATTGCTGCTACAATACCGTAGTAAACAGGAATAAACAGGAAAACTATCCAGGCAGGGTGCCACAGACCAAAGTACATCCCAAGCACCATAAATATGAGAAGCGCCAGAACGGGGAAGGCAAAGTGGGTGGCATTCCTCTTTGAGATTGAGTCAATCAGGGTGTAGTAAAGAGGAATAGTAAGGAATGAAAGCCAAGAGGTAGCCCAGCCGCCGAAAAGACCGCTCATGCCCCAGATAAGAAAGAATATTGAAATGATTACAGGATAGGGGAAAATGAGCATAAAGTCCTTAAAGGTGAAGCTTTGGTGCTTATGGTAGTTGTCCGCGGGGTCATCTACCGTAACTTGTCCCTTGCCGATATGCACATGAGAGCCGTCGCTTGAATCAACATGGATGCCGTCCTTAAAGCTGATGTCAACGCATGAACCGTCGGAGTCGTTTACGTGTATTCCTCCCCTAAAGCTCACAGAGCTTTTATTATTATTATTATCTTCGGGGGTGTTCTCGGCAGTATCGGCATCCTCGGTTTTTACCTCCTCCTTTGCTTCAGGCTCCTCTTTTTCCTCGGGAGCATTCAAAAGCTCGTCAAGAGTGACTCCGTAGACCTTTGACAGCATTATGAGGTTATCCGTATCGGGAGAGGCTTCTGCTCTTTCCCATTTTGAGACTGCCTGACGGCTTACACCGATTTTTTCTGCAAGTTCTTCTTGAGAGAGCTTGTTTTGTTTTCTATACTGTAATAATCTGTTTGCTGTTTCGATATTCATAATTTCCTCCTGAAAACCGTTTGCGCATCTATGCGTTTTCTTTTGTCGACGCTTTTATTTTATACCCGGCCGCAAAATAACGCCATACATTTTAGTTTTCATTATCGCAACCAGCGGTTGCGGACCCTCAAAACCCCGATAAAATCAAGGTTCTTAAAGGGCAAGTCCCTCAGTCTTTTCGAGGAAACTCATGATTTTTTCTTCGATTATTTTGACTCCGCCCTCAGAATTGCTCTCGATATTGAGAGGCATAATGGGGTCGTGAACAGAGAGTCTGAGTAAAAACCAGCCGTCGCCGTTTTCCTTATCAAAGGAAACACGGACACCCTCGCGGTTATCATCGGCTACTTTCCAGCCCTCCTCATTCTCGGCGAATTTAAGCAGGTCTGCGATAACTTTTTCTCCGCAGGCACGGAAGTCGCTTTGGGTTATCTTAATTCGTATTTCCTTTTCTTCCTTGGCTTGTTTGAGGTTTGTTATAAGGTCTGAAATAGTCTTACCCTCACGGCGAAGCTGTGCTGCCTTAATGATGATCTTTGTGCAGAGGTATGCGCCGTCGTCCAAAAAGTAGTTTTCTTTCATAGCGGCGTGGCCTGAGGTTTCGATTGCAAGGGGACACTCGACGCCCTGTGCGTTGAGTTCAATAGCTTTGTCGATTACATTTTTGTAGCCGCGGCGATAGCGGTAGTGCTTGCCGCCTAAATCCTCCTCAATAAAGGTTTTAAGACCGTCGGAGGTAATAGAGTCGGTGACGATAGTGCCGCCCTCTACACCCTCAAGGGCAATAACGGAAGCTAAAGCTACAAGGCGGTTACGGTTAATTTCGTTACCCTTTGAGTCAACTACTGCGCCGCGGTCAACATCGGTGTCAAAGATAACTCCCAAGTCGGCGCCTGCTTCCACAACAGCTTCGGATATAGCCTTCATTGCAACGGGACTCTCGGGATTGGGAACGTGATTCGGGAACATTCCGTCAGGGTCAAGATAGCGGCTGCCGGTTGTGTCTGCGCCAAGCTCCTTGAGTACATCCGCGTAGAAGCCGCCTACGCCGTTTCCTGCATCAACGCAGATTTTGAAGCCCTCAAGAGGTTTATCGTAATTGTCTGCGTTTACCTCGCGCTTAATCTGCCGGCAAAGATTAAAAGCATATTTTGACATATAGTCATATTCCTCGATAGAGCCGCCGTCGCTCATTTCGGGGAAGTTTTCGTTCTGAGCGTTTAAGAGTATTGCTTCAATATCCTTGCCCTCAAGACCGCCGCCTCGGGTAAAGAATTTTAAGCCGTTGCGGTTAAAGGGGTGATGACTTGCGGTAATCTGTACGGCGCCGTCGCAATTAAGCTCAACGGTAGTCATGAACATAGAAGGGGTGGAGGCATAGCAGCAATCAAGAACTCTCACACCAAAGTCGCAGAGGGTGCTTGTTACGATATCGGCTATTCTCTCGCCGGAAATACGGCTGTCTCGTCCTACGGATACGGTAAGGTCGCAGGCTTTCTTGCCTACCTTTTCGCAGAGCCACGTAATAAAGCCTGCTGCCATAGTCTCTACGGCTTCGTCGGTCATGTTGAGAGGCTCGCCCTCAACACCCTCTACGGCAACACCGCGGATATCGGTGCCGCTCTTAAATTGTTTATAAAAGTCATTTAGCATAGTAAAACCTCCGATTTTGGGCATTTTCAGCCGATTTTGGGTACTGAATTATTATACAACATAAGTTTTCTAAGCACAACCTCACTTTTGGGAAAAATAAAAAAAACAAAATAAATCTTTCAATAAATTTAGGTTAAAAGTTACTATAATTGCTTTTGAGGAAAATATCGAAATTTAGGAAGCTATGTTAAAACTATACAAAATAATTGATATTATATAGTGCAACTTTTTTATATTGGAAGTGATTATGCACAAAGAAATTTTAATTTTGTTGTTGACATTTACGAAAAACCGGCTATAATGTAAGTGTCAGGTTAGGGATGACCAAATGATGAACCGATATACATTCATCAAAAGTCAAACCATAGTCCACCTGATACGCGAGCGTATTCACACAATCTGTTATTAGCTCCGGTTTTATACGAAAGCCAAATGGTAAATGGCAGCACGAAAATTTTATATTTTATAAGGAGGAAAACTTATGAACACAGTCATTAGTTTACACAACATCGACGTAGATAAGTTCCTCGCCGTGCTTGACACTTGCAAGGGCAATGTATATCTTGTAACCCGTGAGGGCGATCACCTCAACTTAAAAAGCAAGCTTTGTCAGCTCATCGGCTTAACTAAGCTGATTGAAGGCGGAAAAATCACCGAGGCTTACGTTCTTTGTGACAACAAGGAAGACGAGAGTAAGCTCTTTAGATTCAACATCTTCGGTGATAACGGAACAAAGAGTGCGTAATCACACTTAATTTCTACAACTACGTTTAAGACGCGTTAATTTCAAAAATCCAGTATGACGCAGCTTCTCTCTGAGGGGCTGCGTCTTACTATTGAAAAAAGCCTGTGTTTATGTTATAATCTAAAACGTCAGTTCGCAAAATCCTGACATAAAACAAAACTACGGAGATGTTATCTATGAAAAAAAGAAATGCCAAAACCCTATTTTTGGTGCAGGGGGCGCTTATCGCTGCCCTTTACGTTGCTCTTAACTATGCTCAAGAGCTAATTTTACCCTCGAGTACCTCGGGAGTGGTGCAGGTTAGACTGTCGGAGGTGCTAACCGTTTTTGCGGTTTTTATTCCTTCGGCTATTCCCGGTCTTGCGGTCGGCTGTATGCTTTCAAATTTAATTACTGTCGGGGTTATGCCTCTTGATACTCTGCTGGGTACAGGCGCTACTCTTTTGGCGGCTGTCTGCGCCTATTTGCTGCGAAACATAAAGCTCGTTAAGGTACCTTTGCTTTCGATGTTTATGCCTGTTATATTTAACGCAATAATTATAGGCTTGGAGCTTGAGATTTTCTACATAGAGGGCGGCTTTGAATTTGTGGGCTTCTTAACTCAGGCCGGCTTTGTGGCTCTGGGTGAGCTTATAGCCTGCGTTATACTTGGCGTACCTTTTTACTTTACTATTGAGAAAACCCCCTTGAAAAATAAAATTGCGAACTGATACTTACATAAAAAACCTCCGCTGAAGCAAAATCAGCGGAGGTTTTTTCGTCCGGTAAAGATTATTCGAAGTCAATCTCGTCTTTCCACTTATCCTTAAAGATAGCGAAAACGGCGTCTAAAAGCTCCTGGTCTTCGATGCCTTCGAAGGATTCGGTTTCATCGTCCAGAGAAACTATCTTGAGGATGAGTACCTCGTCGGCTTCCTCGTCGTCTGCAGGGAGAAGGAGAATATATTCCTCACCCTCGTACTCGATAACATCAAGATATTCGAACTCTACCTCGTTGCCAAGGTCGTCCTCTAATACGATGATATTGCTTTCTTCATCTTCAGCGTTAATGTTTTTGATTTCGTCTGCCATTTTATTTTACCTCCTGTTGGAATTTATTACTGTAAACGGGTAAGGGCAAGGCTCTTAAATTGTGTATCGCAAAATACGATACTGCGAAGGAGTATTCCGTGTACGATTTTTCTTATGCAAGGTCCAAATATCCTTGGTTTTGATTAATACTGTTTTCCCCAATATACCATGTGCTTTGCAGGCTTGCCGCAGCATACGCATACGTCGGAGAGCTTTTCCTCCTCAAAGGGGATACAGCGAGATTTTACGCCGCCGGTCTCGTCCTTGATTTTTGCTTCACACTCTGCATCGCCGCACCACATAGCCTTGATAAAGCCGGGGGTTTCCTTAGCGGTAGTGAGAAAATCCTCATAGGTTGTGGCTACGAAGGTTTTTTCCTTCATGTTCTCAAGTGCGCGGTTATACATATCTTCATGGATAGTATCCAGGAGCTTTGCAATCTCGTCCTCAATATTGTCAAGAGAAACAAAAATTTTCTCTCTTGTATCGCGGCGAACAAGTACGCACTGATTTTTCTCGATATCCTTGGGACCAATCTCAAGTCTTAGGGGGACACCCTGCATCTCATACTGAGAGAACTTCCAGCCGGGTGAGTTTTCGCTTGCATCGAGCTTAACTCTGAACTTTTTCTTAAGCTCATCAGCAAGAGCGTAAGCCTTATCTAAAACTCCTTCCTTATGCTGTGCGATAGGAATAATTGCAAGCTGAATGGGAGCAACGCGGGGAGGAAGAATAAGTCCGTCGTCGTCGCCGTGTACCATGATGATTGCGCCAATCATACGAGTTGAAACGCCCCAAGAGGTCTGGTGAGGATAATGGAGTTTATTATCTCTGCCCTGATAGGTGATGTCAAAGCTCTCGGCGAAGCCTGTGCCGAAGTAGTGGGATGTGCCGCCCTGAAGAGCAACACCGTTGTGCATCATTGGCTCGATTGTATAGGTAGCTTCTGCGCCTGCAAATTTTTCTTTTTCGGTTTTCTTGCCGACAACTGCCGGTATGGCGAGAGTCTCTTTATAGAAGTCCTCATAGACCTTGAGCATCTGAAGCGTCTCAGCTTCGGCTTCCTCCTGAGTTTCGTGCATTGTGTGGCCTTCCTGCCATAAGAACTCGGAAGTACGCAGGAACGGACGTGTTGTCTTTTCCCATCTTACAACACTGCACCACTG
>JAQXHW010000119.1 GCA_029007475.1 Oscillospiraceae bacterium
GAGCATCTGGGGCAGCAGCTTCGAGGATGAATTCGTCGACACTCTCTACAATATCCGCGGCTCCGTATCTATGGCTAACTCCGGCGTAAACACCAACGGCAGCCAATTCTTCATCAATCAGGCTAAGGCGGAGAAATTCGACCGCAGTACATTTGATAACTTTGATTACGATAAATATTATGCTTCCGCAAAAAAGACCTACGACCAATATGTAAGCTCCTACGGCGAACAGTTTACCAAAATGTACCCCAATGTTGAGGCTCTTATCGCCGAAAACCTCATCCCTATTCCCTACGCAATTTCCGAGGAAGTATTTAAGCTCTACGAAGCCAACGGCGGTAATATCCACTTAGACGGCGCACTTCGCGCTCAAGGCGGTCATACCGTATTCGCTCAGGTTATCGAGGGTATGGATGTTGTTGACGCTATCGCCGCTGTTGAAGTTGACAGCAACAGCAAACCCACCACCGATGTAATTCTTAAGTCAGTAGAAATCACCACTTACAAGGCTCAGTAAGCACTTAATTTCTTAAGGAGCGGTAATATATGAGCGCAAAGCCTATAATCGCCATAATGTACGACTTCGACAAAACCCTGAGTACCAAAGATATGCAGGATTTTGCCTTTATTCCAAGCCTCGGCATGAAAGCCGACGAGTTTTGGAAGAAAGCAAACGACTTCGGCACAAGGGAGAAAATGGACGGTATTCTCGCCTACATGTATACTTCGGTAAACGAGTCAAAAAAGCACAACCTCCCCTTAAAGCGCGAGTCCTTAGTAGCCTACGGAAAATCCGTTGAGTTTTTCCCAGGAGTAGAAAGCTGGTTTTCGAGAATCAATAAATTCGCGGAGAGTCGCGGTATTGTCGTTGAGCATTACATTATCTCCTCAGGTCTTAAAGAGATTATAGAGGGAACTCCTATTGCTAAGGAATTTAAGGAGATTTTTGCCTGCGAGTTTTACTACGATGAACAGGGCTGTGCTGCATGGCCTAAAACTTCGGTTAACTACACCAACAAAACTCAGTTCGTTTACCGAATCAACAAGGGTGTTTTGGACGTATCCAACGACGTAGACCTTAACCGTTCAATGCCCGATGACTCGAAGCGAATTCCCTTTACCAACATGGTTTATATAGGCGACGGTCTCTCTGATGTTCCCTGTATGAAGATGATGCAGAGCTACGGGGGTCAGTCAATCGCAGTCTACCCAAAGGGTAACCGACACAAGGTTGAGGAGCTGCTCCTGAAAGACAGGGTTAACTTTATCTATCCTGCCGACTACAGCGAAAACGGCGAGCTTGAGAAAACCATGAAAAGCATTATCGAAAAAATCGCAATCTGCGACAGGCTTACCGACATTAATCAAAGCCAGCTTAAATCAATCGGAAAATAATTTTACCGCCGTACATTCTCTGTACGGCGGTTTTGCTAAATTGACAAAGCTGACGCCTGAATATATAATATACCTAGGGAAGCACTGATTAAATCGTTTGTGCATATTGCGCCGTCAGATTTTTCGTCAGATTGGACAAATAAACCGCAGTAATGCTGACGCATTACGAGGATTTTTTGGTCAGGCTGACGGAAAATATGCAAGCAAGATGTGCAAACAATCTTCAGATGTGATTTATTCAGTGGTTCCCTAGGCAAAACACGGGATTCAAAACAATGGTTCTTGTTGAAATCCGTAATTATCAAGTAAGTTCTAAGGTGATTTTATGGACGAAGAATTTTTCCTTACAGGTCTTATAAACTATCTATCCTCTGCAAGGTTTATTGTCAGCTGTATTGTTGTAGCAATCGCAATACTGCTTTGGTTTATCCTGCGCTCTATATATAAGAAGATTTACAGTAAGCTGGGAGATACCGCCGCTGATCCTAAACGTACGCTCTTTTTAAGATACTCAAAGACAATTCTCAAGCTGCTGCTCTTTATTCTAACAGCTCTCACGGTACTGCAGATAAACGGAATCAACGTAGGCTCTATGCTTGCCGGTCTCGGTATCGCCAGCGCAATCAGCGGTCTTGCGCTTCAGGATATCCTCAAGGATGTTATCATGGGTATACGCCTTATAAGCGACAAGTTTTTTACTGTGGGCGATATTGTAAATTACAACGGCGTAGAGGGCATAGTTGAGGATTTCAATGTTCGGGTTACCCGACTAAAGCTCACTGCTAACGGTGATTACATGACTATCTGTAACCGAAACATTTCCGAAATCTCTATTGTATCCAATTGGTCGGATGTGGATGTTGCTCTCTCCTATGATGACAACCCTGCAAAGGTTCATGCTGTGCTTGGAAAAATCGCCAAAAAGGCAAAATCCATTCCTGACGTTGAGGACTGCATCTATAAAGGCACAGAACGCTTCGACAAGTCCGCAATCATCTATAAAATCAGGCTTTACTGTCCTGCGGATAAACGCTTTGACGCAAGGAGAGCCTGCATCAGAATGCTACAAGAGGAAATTCCCAAGAACGGACTTAACATTCCTTATGAGCATATTCAAATACTCGGCAATCTTGAAAGTAAGGAGAACACTCAATGAACAACATAGAAAAACGCGACAAGGGACTTGCTTACATCAGCGACGACTCGGTATTTGAGCAGCAAAAAAACGCGCGCCGTCTTACACAGGCGCTTAATACTGCCGACAGAGCCGATTTCAAAAAACTTCAGAGCATCATCGAAGAGCTCTTTGCCAAATGCGAAAATCCTTTCGTAAACCCACCCTTCTACTGCGATTACGGCTTCAATATTGAGGTTGGCAAAAACTTCTTTGCCAACTACAACTGCTGTTTCTTAGATGTCGCAAAAATCAAAATCGGCGACAATTGCTTTATTGCACCCAACGTGTCTATCTACACCGCAGGTCACGCAATATACCCCACAGCACGCATAAAAGGCTACGAATACGGCGCAGAAGTCACCATTGGGGATAACGTGTGGATTGGCGGGAACACGGTTATCTGCCCCGGTGTTAGCATTGGTGATAACACGGTTATCGGTGCGGGAAGCGTTGTAACAAAGGATATTCCCCCCATGGTAATCGCCGCAGGGAATCCTTGCAGGGTAATAAGGGAAATTACCGAGGAGGATAAGAAATATTACTTTAAGGACAAGGAGTTTTCTCCTGAGGACTTTGAGCAGATTTACGGATAAGATTCTACTAAAAATGCACATAAGAAAAAGGCTCTCTTTCGAGAGCCTTTTTCTATGTAATTATTAATTCCTGAAATTAGCCTACACTCTTGAGCATACCCTCAACAAAAGGTGCGCAAGTGTCGACGCAGAACCAACCGCTCTCACCCTGGTAGGTAATCTGCTTGCACTGTTTTTCCTCGCCGCATATCTCGCACTTAGTAACCTTTGTAGCACCGGCGCAGCCTGCGAAAGCAAAGATTGTAAGAGCAAGAACCATGACTAATGCTAATACTTTTTTCATACATTTTCCTCTTTTCCCAAAATTACCTCATTTAAGGTTAGCCTAAGTTTATCATCAATACACATATTTGTCAAGTTTCTTTCACAAATTATTCACAAATAGAAAACGCATAAGCGACTAAAGTCGGTATAGAATTGCTATTATCGGTTTTCGCCATTGGTTTTGTTTTGTCGTCTTGTTCAAAGCTCTTCTTTTTTTCTTTTTCTTTTACTTATATACAAATTTCAGCGCAAAAAATCATCCGAGACTCACTGCTTTCTGTGAATCTCGGATTTTTTTGACTGTTTTTTTTACAGCCCTTGTTGCATTACTGAGCCTTAACGTCAGTGAATTTTGTCTGCATATAGTCGTAAACATCCTGAGGGAGATTTGCGAAAAGATAGCACTTGTCAAGATATTCCTTAGGGGGATATATGAGAGGATTGTTCTTAACCTCGTCATCCAAAAGCTCGAAAGCGGCAGAGTTGGGAGTTGAGTAACCGATGTACTCAGCATTAGCCTTAGCAACCTCAGCTTCAAGGAGGAAGTTAATAAACTTCTCGGCGCCCTCTTTATTTTTAGCGCTTGCGGGAATACATATGGAGTCAATAAAGTAGTTTGAGCCTTCCTCGGGGAGACAGTAATCGAGGTCCTCGTTGTTGCCCATCATGGTGTAGATGTCACCGGCGTAGTAGGGAGCGATAGCTGCCTGTGAGCCCTCCATTTCGTTAAAGACCAAGTCCATAACGTACTTTTTGAGTAAGGGCTTCTGCTCTACGAGCTTTTCGTATGCCTTGTCGATATCAGCCTTTGTAGCGTTAGTGGGGTCGCCTCCTGTGAGAGTCATGGCGATTGCCATAGCGTCACGGCTGTTGTCAATCATAAGGATTTTACCCTTGAGGTTTTCGTTCCATAAATCAGAGAAACCTTTTATTTCTTCGCCGTTTACCATGGTTTTGTTATAGCAAAGTGCAACAACACCCCAGCTGTAAGGTACGGAGTATTTATTATCGGGGTCGAAAGATTTGTTTTTATATGCCTCGTCAACATTTTTGTAATTTGAGAGATTATCAAAATTGATTTCCTGAACGAGGTTTTCTGCGATAAGCTTCTCAACCATGTAGTCAGAGGGGAAAATTACGTCGTAGCTGGAGTTGGACTCCTTGAGCATTGTGTAAAGCTGTTCGTTGGTTTCGTAGGTTGTGTAGTTAACCTTGATGTTGTATTTTTCCTCAAACTCAGCAATTACATTCATAGAGCCGTCGGAGCCGTCGCTGATAAATTCGCCCCAGTTGTAGACGTTAATTTCGCCGCCCTCAAAGGACTGACAGCCTCCGAGAGTGAGAGCAGCACCTACTGCCATAAGGCATATAAGCGCCAAACAAATCATTTTTTTCATTTACCTATCTCCTTTAATTTTTATTTTTTTTTGAAGCTTTAATGTCGCGGATATTCACAATAATCAGGATTGTGATAATCACAACAAAAAGCATTGTTGATAAAGCACTGATTTTGGGATATCGAGGTCTGCGCATGCTGTTGTAAATAACAATGGGCATGGTCTGGAACTTAGGGCCGCAGGTAAAGTAGGAAATAACGAAATCGTCGAGGGAGTAAGTGAAGCTTATAAGGAAGCCCGAGATAATACCGGGGAGAAGCTCAAAGAGCACAACCTTAAAGAAAGCCTTAATTTCGTTACAGCCCAAATCGCGGGCAGCGTCATAGAGGTGGTCATCCATTTGCCTGAGTTTTGGAGTAACAGAGAGGATAACGTAGGGGGTACAGAAGCCGATATGCGCCAAGAGCACGGTGAGAAAGCCCATCTCGAAGCCTGCGAAATTGCCGAGGAAGGTGAAGAAAAGCATAAGGGAAAAGCCGGTAACAATCTCGGGGTTGATAATGGGAATATTGGAAAGAGTCTGAAATAGCTTTCGGGGCGCACCCTTAAAGTTATACATACCGATTGAAGCAACTGTTCCTAAAATAGTGGAAATCAGAGCCGCCAAGGAAGCGATAATAAGGGAGTTCTTCAGACTGTCCATGAGTATGCGGTCCCTGAATACCTCGGCATACCATTTGAAGGTGAAGCCCTCAATATTGGTAGCGGAGTTGTTCTCGTTAAAGGAGAGAACGATGAAAACCGCAATAGGTGCATACAAAAACAGGAAAATAAGCAGCATATACAGCTTGCTCGGAATTCTATACTTTTTCATACTCCTACCGCCTCCTCGTCTCCGAATCGGTTGGCAAGGATAATAAAGATCAGGATAACTACCATAAGGCAAAGTGAAAGAGCCGAGCCTATGTTGCGGTTGGAATTAAAGGTTGCCTCGATAATATCACCGATCATCTGCCTGTTGCCGCCCAAATATTTTGCTACTAAGAAGGTACTTGCAGAGGGCACGAATACCATGGTAACTCCGGAGATAATTCCGGGAATCGACAGGGGAAACATGATTTTGCTGAAAACTCTAAAGGGGTTAGCACCCAAGTCCTGAGCCGCCTCAATGAGACTCTTATCAATCTTGCTCATAACTGTGTGCAGGGGCATAATCATAAAGGGCAGGAATTCGTAAACCATACCCAAGATAACGGCAAAGTCGTTGTCCTTTAGCTGAATGTCGATACCGATAAAGTTGAGCACAGTATCGATAGGGCCGCCGTCTTGAAGCAGAATAACCCAACCGAGAAGTCTAAGCAGGAAGTTCATCCACATAGGTACGGTAATCAGCATTATTATGATGCTCTGAGCCTTTTCGCTGAGTCTGCTTATCATATAGCTCATGGGGTAGGCTAAAAGTAAGCATACCAGGGTGGAAATAAGAGCGATTTTCAGAGAGTATAGGAAGACATCCCTGTATTCCCAAGCCTTCACCATATTATCCCAGGTGAAGTTGCCGTTTGAATCCTGAAAGGAGTTTATAAGGATCAGCACCAGGGGCACTAAGGTGAAAACCGCCATCCAGATTGCGTAGGGCAGAGCCAGTTTTTTAGATTTCATCTTCATCCTCCCTAACCTCGATAGGCAGGATTATTGCCTTCGAGAAATCGAAGCTTATGGGAACATAGGTGGCAACCTGTTCGTCCTGTGAGCTTTGCATAAGCCACTTTCTCTCGTCAGACTCAAGAATAATCTCGTTGTACTCTCCCTTCCAGATAACGGATTCTATATATAGGTCACGCATATGACCCACACCGTCACCTGCGATACTGATACCGTCGGGGGGAAGCTTTATGCTGAGACAGGTACCTTTTTCGTAGTAGGTATCCTTAATATCTACGTCGTTGCCCTCAATTGAGACGGTAACGTAGTTTTCCTCCTCGTTTGCGTAGGTAACCTCGGCGGTGAATTCGTTGTATGCCGCGGAGAACATCTTGTTCATGATGTGAATATTGTCGGGAGATACATACATTCCGATAGTGGCGCCTACTTCACTTGCTACCGTGGAGTGGATAAGCCAAACACAGCCGCGGGTTTTTACCTCCATCTCGTAGTGAACACCCTTGAACACAACGCCCGTTACTTCACCCGTGAGGATACCCTCCTCGGGAGTTGTCACAACAATATCCTCCGGACGGATTACAACGTCAACTGCCTGACCGTCGCCGAAGCCCTTGTCAACGCACTTGAACTCGGCACCTAAGATGTTGACCTTGAAATCCTGAAGCATATAGCCGTTGAGAATGTTTGCCTCACCGATGAAATCGGCGACAAAGGCGTTAGCCGGTTCGTTGTAAATATCGATAGGCGAGCCTATCTGCTCTATCTTACCGTTGTTCATAACGCATACCCTGTCGCTCATTGTAAGAGCCTCCTCCTGGTCGTGGGTAACGTAAACAAAGGTCTTGTTTGTCATCTTCTGAATTGCCTTGAGCTCGATCTGCATATCCTTGCGGAGCTTGAGGTCCAATGCACCCAAAGGCTCGTCGAGCAAGAGAATCTCAGGGTCACAGACAAGAGCTCTCGCGATGGCGACTCTCTGCTGCTGGCCGCCTGAAAGCTTCGAAACAGAGCGCTTCTCGTAGCCCTTGAGGTCAACTATTGAGAGCATTTTCTTGACTTTTTCTTTTATCTCAGCCTTGGGGAGCTTTTTTAGCTTCAGTCCGAAGGCAACATTATCAAAAACATTAAGGTGAGGAAAAAGCGCGTATTTCTGAAACACGGTGTTAACGTTTCTCTTGTTGGGAGGCGTACCGTTTATGCGTTTTCCGTCGTAAAGAACATCACCGCTGTCAGGCTCCAAAAAACCGCCGATTATGCGTAAAGTAGTGGTTTTTCCGCAGCCTGAGGGACCTAAGAGAGTAATAAACTCCTTGTCCGTAATATCAAGCGATATGTTGTTAAGTATAACTTCTCCGTCAAATTTGACGTTGATATTCTTGAGTGAAACAATAGCCTTTTGCTTCAAAAAACAACACCCCCGATTCAAATTAACAGACTGAGCAAAGCTACCTAAAAAGGAAAATAGCTTTAATGCCTAAACGTCCAATATACGATTATATATATAATGACCTTATTTGTCAATTTATTTCGAACTGCTGTTGTAGATTTTATCAAAGGATAAAAATATTCTTTGTTTTTAGTGACTTTTTATACGAAAACGTAGAGAATAGGAAGAGATGTGTAAGAAAAACTGGAATATTAGATAAATTTTCTCCATAGTTTTGTGTATTTAGAGCATTGATATTTTGGAAAAGATTATCTATAATGTATTTGTCGGATTATTGATTTTAACGAGAAAGGATGATTTGCATGAAAAATGTAAAAAAACTTCTGTGTTTGATTCTTGCACTTGCGACTTTAGTGTCAATGAGTGCAATCGGCTACACCGTAAGTGCTGCCGAAGCTGACACAGTACAAACCGCAGCAGGTCCCACTGCAGCCGATGACTTTACTTGGGACAACGCAACCGTTTACTTCCTGCTGACTGACCGTTTCAACAACGGCAACAAGGAAAACGACAACAGCTACGAACGTAACGACGGCCTTACAAACACCGTCGCTGCTTTCCAGGGCGGTGACTTCAAGGGTATAACCCAAAAGATTAACGAAGGCTACTTCGATAAGCTTGGCGTAAACGCAATTTGGGTTGCAGGCTGGTATGAGCAGACCCACGGCTACGTAGTAGGCGGCGACGGCAAGAAGTCCTTCCCTCACTACTCTTACCACGGCTACTACGGTCTCGACTTCACCGAGCTTGACAAAAACTTCGGTACAGAAGCTGAGTTCAAAGAGATGATTGATGCAGCTCACAGCAGAGGCATCCGTATTGTTCTCGACGTAGTTTTGAACCACCCCGGCTACAACTCAATCTACGATATGAACGAGTATGGCTTCGGTACGCTTACATCCAACGCAATGAACGTTTATAACAACGAGAAAAACAACCCCAGCCAGACCAACTACCACGGTGTTATTAAGTACAATGACGGCAATGCTAGCGATTGGGCAAAATGGTGGGGCAAAGACTGGATTCGTGCAGGTCTTGCCGGCTACGATAACAACGGCGGCGGCGACCTCACAGGCTCAGTAGCATATCTTCCCGACTTCAAAACCGAAAATCAGGCTTCCTTGGATATTCCTGAGATCCTCAAGACAAAGTGGACTCGTGAGGGCACATATAACGAAAAGGTAAATGAGATCAATGATACCATGCAGAAGTACAACCTCGGAAACAAGACCGTCGCTAACTACCTTGTTTCATGGTACGCAAAGTGGGTTGAGGAGTACGGCATTGACGGCTTCCGCTGCGACACTGCAAAGCACGTTGATATGAGCGTTTGGGGTAAACTCAGCGCAGCTTGTACCCAGGCTCTTAAAAACTGGAGAGCTGCTAACCCCTCTGCTCCCGGTGCAGACTGGGATGAGGACTTCTGGACCACAGGCGAATGCTTCGGCATGGGTCTTGCCTTGGGCAGCAACTACTACACAACCGGCGGCTTCGACTCTATGATCAACTTCTCCTTCTCCGCTGACTCTAAGGGCGGCGGCTGCACAGGTATGAAGAAAGCCGGTAACCTTAACAACACTTACGCTTCCTATGCAAGCGCGTTCGCAAGCAATCCCGGCAGAAGCGTTCTTACCTACATCTCGTCTCACGATACCGGTATGTGCCGCGATGACCTCTACTTCCAGGGCTCCGCACTTCTCCTTATGCCCGGTGCAGTCCAGATTTACTACGGTGACGAAAGTAACAGACAGCAGGTTTCCTGTACTATTTGGGACCATGTAATCAGAGGTTTCATGAACTGGACAAGCATGGATAACGGCGTTCTTACTCATTGGCAGAAGGTCGGTACATTCAGAAACAACCACGTTGCAGTCGGTGCAGGCTCACACACAGCTCTCTCTGCTACAGGCGGTACTGCTTTCTCACGTAACTACAATAAAAACGGTGTAAACGATACAGTAGTCTGCGTAGTTGGCGCAAACAACAACACAAGCATAACAATTACCTTGAACGGCGCTTTCAAGGACGGCGTAACAGTTAAGAACACTTACACCGGCGATACCGCACAGGTAAGCGGCGGCAAGGTAACCTTCAATTCCGGCGCACACGGTACTATCCTTATTGAGCAGGTAGCAGGAGATATTCCCACAGTACCCACAACTGCTCCTACAACTCCCACCAAGCCTACAACAGCTCCCACCAAGCCTACAACTCCTATCGATACAGAGTATGTCCTTCTCGGTGATGCAGACTTGAATGACGAGGTTAACATCAAGGACGCAACTGCTGTTCAGAAAGCAACTGCAGGTGTTGAAAAATTAACCGAAAAAGAAACCTTTGCAGCTGATGTTAACAAGGACGAAGAGGTTAATGTTAAAGATGCAACCGCTATCCAGAAGCATATTGCGAATATCAATACAGGCTATGATATCAACAAGAAGGTAGTTTACAAGCAGGGCACGGTTGCCCCCACAACTCCCGACCCTGTTGAGCCTACAACAGCTCCTACTGTACCTACTGACCCCGTAGAGCCTTCTGAAAACTATGTATATTTAAGAGATTCTGCTGGCTGGGGTTCAGCTTACATCCACTACTGGTCAAACTCCTCAGGCTCAGTATGGCCCGGAGAGCCGATGGAGTCTATGGGTAACAACCTTTATAGATTTGCAGTAGGCCCTGAGTACATAGGTATCGTATTCAATTACGGCGGAAACGAAAAGCAGACCGGCGACCTTACCGTAAACTACGGACAGGTTTATGACAACGCTTCAAACCAGTGGAGCAGCCTTTAATGAGAGCTTCACTCAAATAGCTTAATTTAGACTTAAAGCATCTCTTTCCTTGCGGAGAGGGATGCTTTTTGTTTATTTGTTCAGCTTTTGTTTTGCAATTAACCGAGAGATAAAGAATAAGTAAGTTTTAGCGAGAGCTGTTTCTCCCAAGTTACGGTTCATTTTTTGGTTTCTAAACGCAAATTGGCTATTCTGCAAATTGACAAATTTGCAAAATGATATATAATGTATATGTTATAGTATGTGTAAATGGATTAGGAGGAATATTCGGCTTGTTTACTATATTCAAGGAACATAAGAATTTCGGTAAGCAGATAATACTTTTAGCAATAAACGACCTTAAGAAAACCTACAAGGGCGCGGCTATCGGGCCTCTTTGGGCCGTTATCAAGCCTGCGTTTACTCTTTTTGTATATTGGTTTGCCTTTACTGTGGGACTAAGAGGCTCAGGCGACATAGTCTGGGCGGGCAAGGAATTTTCCCGCTTTATTTTCATGCTTGTGGGCTTTGTCCCTTGGTTTTTCATAACCGACAGTATTACTCTCGGCGCTAAGTCAATTCGAATGAATAAACAGTTTGTTACGAAGGTTTCGTTCCCTGTTTCCACAATTATGACCTTTACAGCCGTGGCAAGACTCCTTGTGCATCTTTTTCTTGCTGTCATTATGTATGTGGTTCTTCTCTGCTACGGTTATATGCCCTCGGTTTATAACCTGCAGTTTTTCCTTTACTGTCCTTTAATGTTTGCTTTTTTTGTGGCTTTAACCTGGTCAACTGCTCCTATGTCCGCTTTCTCAAAGGACTTTGAGAATATGATAGTTTCCATCATGGCCGGTATTTTCTGGCTCACGGGAATCGTCTACAACAGCTACGATCTTGGCAACACGGTCCTTGAGAAAATCATGCTCTTTAATCCTATCAACTTTTTTGCAAACGGCTACCGTAACGCCTTTCTCTATGATAAGTGGTTTTTTGAGAATCATTGGGAACTCATTATTTTCCTCGTTGAGTTTGCGGCAGTTATCGTTTTGGGTATTTGGAATTACAACCGTCTGCGCAAGAGATTGCCCGACGTGCTTTAAGGAGGTAAGCGAATGTCAAAACCAATTATTTCCTTTAAGAATGTCAGCAAGGAGTACACCCTCTATAAAAGCGACCAGGAGCGATTTAAGGCTCTGTTTTTCAAGAACAAAAACGCAAAAATCAATAAGGCACTAAAGAACGTTTCCTTTGATATTATGCCTGGTGAATCCGTAGGTCTTATCGGTGATAACGGCGCAGGAAAGTCTACAATATTAAAGCTTATAACAGGGGTTGCCTATCCCTCCGAGGGCGAAATTTCCGTAGAAGGAAAGGTTGCGGCTTTGCTTGAGCTTACCGCAGGCTTTTCTATGGAGATGACCGGAAGAGAGAATATCTACCTAAAGGGTTATATCTTAGGCCTGACCGATAAGGAGATTAAGGCTATTGAGGAGCGAATCGTTGAGTTTGCGGAGCTTGGTGATTACATTGACCAGCCTGTAAGAACTTATTCAAGCGGTATGAAAATGCGCTTGGGTTTTGCAATTAACGTAAATATCGACCCTGACGTTTTGGTTATCGACGAGGCTCTCTCCGTTGGCGATGCCACCTTTAAGAAGAAGTGTAAAAATAAAATTGCCGATACAATTAAATCGGGAGTTACGGTTTTATATGTAAGCCACAATGCCGAATCTGTACGGGAACTGTGTACGAGAGCCATATATCTAAAAAAGGGTCAGCTGATGTTTGACGGACCTGCATCCGAGGCCTTGGCAGTATATCAGGCAGATAAAGCGGCAAAGAAAAAATAAGAAGCAAGGAGCATAACATGGTACACGCATTAATTTTTGCCGGCGGCGTCGGCTCAAGAATGAAATCCTCCGACATTCCCAAACAGTTTATTGATGTTGACGGCAAGCCTATCATCATCAGAACCTTGGAGCATTTTGCAAAGCATGAGGAGGTTGAGGATATAGTAATCTCCTGTATTGCCGATAAAATAGACTATCTTCGCGGACTTATTGAATTGCACAACATAGGCAAGGTGAGGGCCATTGTGCCCGGCGGCGCCAACGGTCATCAGTCTATACACAACGGTTTAGTTGAGATTGAGAAAAACTCAAAGCCCTCTGATGTTGTGCTTATCTGCGACGGCGTACGTCCCATGCTTTCAAAGAAGTTAATCAGCGACTGTATCGAAACTGCAAGAGAGTTTGAAACCGCAGTACCCGTTACGCCCAGCATTGACTCCGTCCTTGAGTCCGCAGACGGCGAGACCTGTAATAAGTCTTTGCCCAGAAAGCAGATGTTTATTACTCAGGCTCCTCAGGGCTATACAATGAAGAAGATTATGTGGGCTCACGACGAGGCGGAGAAAAGAGGAATTACCAACCCCATTTCCTCAAGCGAGCTGTTAATTGAGCTTGGTGAAACGGTTAGAATTTTTCAGGGAATTCGCGAGAATATCAAGGTCACAACCCCCGAGGATTTGCAGACTCTCCGCTCTTATTTCTACTACGAGAGCTTCAAGAATTTCGCAAAAGAAGAGCTCAAGTACGACCTTTGATTTGTAATAAAACCAATCTTTGAGGCATATTCTCGTCTTAGGGAATGTGCCTCTATTTTTCATCTTGACTTTTGGTATCCCCTTTGATATAATACCTTAGTAAGTGCGAAGGTGTTTACTTTCCACAGGCAAAATTATTATATTACGCAGGTATGGCGGAATTGGCAGACGCGCATGGTTCAGGTCCATGTGAAAGCAATTTCATGCAGGTTCAAGTCCTGTTACCTGCACCAGAAAAGAAACACCCTTTGTCTACCGGACAAAGGGTGTTTCTTTTCAACTAAATCCGTCCTTCGTCCGGAATAAATCCATCTTCGTTGGATGAAATCGCCGCGCGATGAAATCCGCTTTACGGCGGAAAGGACGGATTTAATTTCATCTCCGAAGTAGATTTCACCCGAACGGAGTGAGGATTTCATCGCGCCTTGCGCGATTTCATTGAAAACAGATAGAATCTAATGACACATTAAGATTAATTTCTTTTAAGGAAATATTTTTTATAAAGCCGTCTTTATCTGTCAGAGCTTCATACTCGCCGCTTTCGGAAATTCCCGAAAATACGGCGAAGCTCTCGCGAAATCCCTTAAATTCCGCTTTTTCTGATAAATCCTCAAGAACACTCTTTATTGCCGCAGCAAAATTTTCGCAGGGTAAATACTTTTCCGACGACTTCATTTTGAGTCCCGAAAAGCTAATTGACAGCTCATCCTTGAAGCTGTAAGAGAGTCCCGCTATTTCGTCCGGCGTGGTTACAGATATGAACAAAGCTCCCTGAGAAGTTGAAGAAAGCTGCGCTTCTAAAGAGTAGCTATCACCTAACGCCCGTATATTTGCGGAAAATTCCAAACAGGGCGTCGGAGGCACATTCGGCGTACAGCCGAAAAGAAAAATAACGAGAGCCAAAGAGAATATAAAAATCTTTTTCAAAAAATCACAACCATGTGTTTTTACATTTTACTTCCCCGGTTTCAATTATTATTCTGCCTAATTCTCAACTTAAAACAGCCTTTATCGCTAAGGGTATTTTATCAACAATATCAGAGGGCAAAAGCGAGTACTCGGTAAGCTCATCCTTCGCAATATCTCCGGCAAGGCCGTGAATATATGCTCCCAAAACTGCCGAGTCAAAAGCACTTACGTCCTGAGCCATAAAGGAAGCCGTCATTCCTGCTAAAACATCGCCGCTTCCGGCTACTGCCATTCCCGAATTTCCCGTGGGATTTTTGAAAATTTCTCTGCCCTTTTCGGCAATTAGGCTGTCCTTACCCTTTAGCACCAAGGTAACCGGATATTTAGACACAAATTCCTCACATACAAGCTCCCTGTTCGCGTTTATATACTTTGAGTCATACCCACAAAGTCTGCTCATTTCTCCCGTATGAGGGGTGAGGACCGTGGGAAACTCTCTCTTTTCTAAAATATCTATATGCTTTGAAAGCAAATTTAGACCATCTGCGTCAACAAGCAGAGGCTTTTCACAGTTGAGCAAAAGCTCTCGGGTAAGTTTCTCCGTATATTCGCAGAGTCCCATTCCGCAGCCAAAAAGAACTGCGTCAGCTTTATGTGAGAGCCTTAAAACTTCAGAAGTACTCTCACCGCTCAAAGCCCCATCAACACCCTCGGGCATAGGCACAAACACCGCCTCGGGCACAGCTGAGGACACAATAGGATAGATACTCTCAGGCAAAACACAGCGAACAAAGCCTGCTCCCGAACGCAAAGCCGCCCTGAGAGAAAGCACCGCCGCACCCGCAAAGCCGCGGCTTCCGCACACGCATAACAAAGAGCCGACGCTGTATTTATTAGCATCGGCAGTACGTTTTGGTAATAATGTTTTCAGAAACTCTTTACGGGAGATTTCCATAATTACACCTTATTTCTTATTGTAAAAATGCTTAATTACAAGGTCGCGGTTAAGATGAGGCTTCATGCCGTTCATAATCTTCTCATTAGGTGAAAAAAGAAGCAAGCACTTGCCCTTGTCGGAGGTATAAACACAGAAGTATGTGCTCTCGTTGCTGCCGTCGGAGGCGTCCTTCTGCCTGCCGTATTTATAATTGGGAACCTCCTCGTCATTGAGCCTGCCTAAAGCCTCGATAGTGCTGATTTCAACCCTTGCAACTTTCTTTCTCTTGCTTAAGTTAATTACCTTGTCGACAGACAGGGTGTTTCCCATTACCGAATAGTCATATTCCACATTCTTTATCCTGGGGAACATAAAAAGAAGTACGGCAATAGCAAGCAAAGCAATACAGATTGCAAGAACAAATACACTGGGCTGCTGATATTTCATAGCAACAAAGATGCAGTACAGCTCAGCAGCAGCAAAAGCCATACCTATAGCCGCAATCAAAATCTTATTTGCAAGAGAAAACTTGCGTTTTACAACTTGTTCGCAGAAAGAACTCATACTTTACACCTAACCTCATTAAAATATAGGTATATAATATCACACATAAAAGGCTTTTTCAATAAAACACTTGCCAAATTTACAAAATAGTGATAAAATTCCTATTGTATAACGCTATGACGAAGGAAGTAGCTATCCTGTAAACACTGCAAAGAGACAGGTTGCCTTAGGCTGAAAGCAATCTGCCGTGTGAGAATAGCGAAGTTCCCTTTTGAGCGGCAGGGCTGAACATCTCAGTAGGTCTTGACGGCTGACTCCGTTATAAGTCGAAGGAGTGTTTGCTTCTTTTAAGATGCAAAAAACAGGGTGGTACCACGGATTTTTATTCGTCCCTGCGGGAGCTTTGTGCTCTCGCAGGGCGTTTTTTATTATATGAACACTCAGATAACATATTTCAGAAAGGCAAGGTAAAACTTATGAATCAGCAGATTGCTACCTTACAGCAGGAAGCTTTAGAACAGCTTTCCGAAGCAGTAGAGCTTTCAGAGCTTGAAAACCTAAGAGTTGCGTACTTAGGTAAAAAGGGCAGTATCACAGCCCTACTCAAAGGTATGAAGGACCTCTCCCACGAGGAGAGAAAAACCTTCGGCGCAGAGGTAAACGAACTCAAGGAGCTTGTAACTCAGGAAATCGAAAAGAAAACAGCAGAGCTTAAGGAAGCTGAGATTAAGAAAGAAATCGCCTCTATGCCCCTTATTGACGTTACCGCACCTATGAACGCCGAAAGCGGCTCATATCATCCCATTACTTTAGTTCAGCGTCAGTGCGAAACTATATTTAAGTCAATGGGCTTTAACGTTGAGGATTACTCCGAGGTTGTTACCGACTACGAATGCTTTGAGTCCCTCAACATTCCCAAGCATCACCCCGCAAGAGATATGCAGGATACCTACTATCTCGAAAACGGTCAGCTTCTGAAATCTCAGACCTCTGCCGCACAAAACGCAATTCTCAAGAAGTACGGCAAGGAATTAATTGAAAACGGCAGACCCATTAAGGCTATCTTCCCCGGAAGATGCTTTAGAAACGAAGCCACCGACGCCTGTCATGAAAACACCTTCTTCCAAATGGAGGGAGTTATGGTCGACAAGGATATTTCCATTTCTAACCTCATATTCTTCATGAAAACCATGCTCTCGGAGGTTTTCCGCAAGGATATTAAAGTTCGGCTTCGCCCCGGCTTTTTCCCCTTCGTTGAGCCCGGCTTCGAGCTTGATATAAGCTGTCTTATTTGCGGCGGAGAGGGTTGCCCCTCCTGCAAGCACAGCGGTTGGCTTGAGCTTTGCCCCTGCGGTATGATTCACCCCAACGTGCTCTCCGAGGGCGGCATTGACCCCGAAAAATACACAGGCTTTGCTTTCGGCTTAGGACTTACCCGTCTTGCCATGATGAAGTACGGCGTTAAGGATATCAGAGACTTGAACAGCGGTAAGCTCAAGGCTCTTTCACAGTTTACCGACGATGAATAAGGAGGGAATTTAATATGTTTTTATCAATGAATTGGATTGAAGATTTCGTAGACCTTTCAGGTCTTGACAGGCTCGCCCTAATACAAAAAATTTCCCTCTCCACCGCTGAGGTTGAAAACGAAATTTTCTTTAAGGGCTCTGATCTTTCCGGTGTTGTTGTCGCAGAAATCGTATCGGTTGAAAATCATCCCGACTCAAAGAAGCTCCACCTCTTAAAGGTTGACGCTGGCGACGGCAAGCTCACCGACGTAGTTTGCGGCGCACCCAACGTAAGAGTCGGTATGAAAACAGCCTTCGCTAAGGTAGGCGCACAGCTTGGAGATATCACTATCGCTCCCAGACCTCTCGCCGGCTTCGAGTCCTTTGGTATGTGCTGCAGCGAAGCCGAAATCGGCATGAGCGACGACCATTCAGGTATTATCGACATTACCGAGGACGTTCCCAACGGCACGGATATTAAGGATGTTTATCCAATTAACGATATAGTTTTTGAGGTTGACAATAAATCCCTCACAAACCGCCCCGACCTTTGGAGTCACTATGGCTTTGCAAGAGAATTTGCCGCTTTAGCCGGCAGAGAGCTAAAGCCCATACCCGTCGAGGATCTCTCCGCTTATGACAGCCTTAAAAAAGTTGACCTGAAAATTGAGGACACCCTCTGCAAGCGTTACAGCTGTATGCAGGTTGAGAACATTACAAGAACCGTAAGCCCTGCAATTATGCGTATACGTCTTCACTACTGCGGACTTCGTGCTATCAACTTCCTCGCTGACCTCACCAACTACCTTATGCTTGAAATCGGTCAGCCTATGCACGCTTTCGACTCAAGAAAGGTCGAAAAAATCCGCATTAAGCGCTTTGATACTCCCTTTACTTTCACGACCTTAGACGGAGTTGAGAGAAACATCGACGAGAACACCCTTATGATTTGCTCTGACAACACTCCCGTTGCTATTGCAGGCATCATGGGCGGTCTTGACTCTGAAATTGTTGAGGATACCACTACCCTCACCCTTGAATCTGCCACCTTCGACGCAGTTTCAATCAGAAAATCTACCGTTCGCCTTGCTCACCGCACCGATGCTTCTATCCGCTATGAAAAGTGCCTTGACCCCGAGATGACCACCCTTGCTATTGCAAGATTTATTAATCTTTTGAAGAAATATAATCCCGACGCTCAGGTTGTTTCAGCTCTCACAGACGAGTATCCCGTTAAGTACGATACGGTAACCCTCAGCTTTGACAAGAAATTTGTCGACCGTTACACGGGTATTGAGATTGCTAACGACGCCATTGTCAAGACTCTTACCGATTTAGGCTTTGAGGTAACTCTTGAGGGCGATAACTTTACCGTAGTCGTTCCCTCTTGGCGAGCTACCAAGGACGTTACCATCAAGGCTGATATCATTGAGGAAATCACTCGTATATACGGCTATGATAATTTTGACATTAACACAGCTAAGGCTCCCCTCTACCCTGTAAGAGCAGAGGCGGTCAAGACAAACGAGGACAGGATTAAGGATATCTTGGTTAAAGCCTTTAAGCTCCACGAGCTTCATTCTTATGTTTGGGCATATAACGACGAGCTTAAAGACTTAGGAATTGAGATTGAGGAAAACGTAAGGCTTGCAAACGCAACCAACCCCAACATCGAAACCCTTAGAAATTCCATCATTCCCACTCAGCTTTGCCAGGTTAAATCAAATTCAGGCTTTGCTCCCGATTTCGGTATCTTTGAAATCGGCAGAGTAATAAAGGGGCTCGATGAGAAAAACCTTTGCATCGAAAAGAAAAACCTTGCAATTACCCTTTTCAGCAAGACTAAGGATATTAAGACTCTCTACCTTGAGCTTCGCGATATATTAGGAGTTTTAGCCCGCGATATAAAGCATACGGAGTTTAGCTTTAAGGCTAAGGAAACAACTCATGCCTACGAGCACCCTGTAAACCTCTATGCTCTCTCAATTGACGGCAAGGATATCGGCACAATGGGAATCGTTCATCCTGCGGTTATGAAGAAAATTGACAAAAAGGCAAACGTGGTATTTGCCGAGCTTGATATGGACGCTTTCACCGAGGCAAAGACAGACGCTCTCACCTATGATGAGCCTTCTAAGTTCCCCGCTATGACCTATGACTTAAGCGTTGAGCTTCCCGCAGGTTTGTTCTTTGACGCCCTCTCAAGCGCATGGAAAGAGGAGGGCAAAGAGCTTCTCAAGTCCGTTAAAATTGTTGATACCTACGATACCGACACCGTTCATTCAATCACCGTGAGATTTGAGTTTTCTTCCTCAGAGAGAACTCTCTCCGGAGAGGAAATCGGAGCGATTATGGACAAGGTAATGGCAAATATGGAGACCTTGGGAGTTACCCTCAGAACTCAATAACATCTAAACGCTGCCCAATGAGGTTACCTCTTGGGCAGTTAAACTTTTACCTCTTTGGCGGTTTAACTTTTAGGGCTTGAAATTTTAATGTTATTGGTGTATAATTATATTGATGTAATATTCACTTAACGTCGATTTAGTCGGCAAATTTCCACGGAGGTGTTTTAGATGCTGGATAAAACTATGGTTTTCTCCTTAGGCGGAGACAAGGATGACGAGATTAAGCGCGCCCTTTTGATTGTTTACAACGCCCTGCGCAAACAGGGCTATAACCCTCTCAATCAGATTGTTGGCTAGATTCTCTCCGAGGATCCTACCTACATCACCACCTGTGACAACGCAAGAAATATTATCAGCAAGATTGACCGCGACGACCTTTTGGAAGCCTTGGTTAAGTCTTATCTGAAGAATTAATGGAGGTATTACCCTTGGCAGATAAAAAAGAGTTTTTCACCTACAAAGGCAAACCCCTTGTACGCTGCGGCGACGAGCTTTACTACGGCAGTATGGAGGATGCTTTTGTAATCCGTATGCAGATTAAAACAAAGAAAGAGGTTGACGGTTTAGAAATTGCCGACAAGGTTGCAATTCAGCTTCTCTGCACAGACCCCGATTTAAGCCCTCGCAAACAGATTGTTAAAGCCAGCGAGAAACAGGGGCTTTTCGTTGCCATGGATATCGCAGATATTTGGCTCGAACGTGCACTTTCAAACAAAATTTAATTTTGCGCAAAAATTCTCCGCTGTGATTTTTCACAGCGGAGTTTTTCATGAAGCTTTATGTTACTGATTTTCAAGAAAATTCTTTATTGCACTTAAGGTTATATCGCTTATATCATGCTCCATTTTACAGGCATCCCTTGAGGCAGTTTCCTCATCAACCCCTAAGGCCACTAAAAAACTCTCAAGAACATTATGACGGTCGTAGATTTTTTCGGCAACCTCATATCCTATCTCGGTCAGGTGCAAATAGCCGCTTTCATCAACGGTAATATATCCTCCGTCACGAAGCAGCTTCACGGCACGGCTTACACTGGGCTTTGAAAAATTGCGATACTCCGCAACGTCCAAAGAGCGTACCTCTCCTATTTCCTTTGTAAGTATTAATATGGTCTCAAGATACATCTCGCCGGATTCCTGAAGGTGCATACATAAGACCTCCTTGCATATTTAATAAGTATATTATATCACTTTTCATAAGCTATTACAAGGAAAAAGCACTTAAATAATTTATCCCTAAAAACGGTTTTTTCGAGAATTAGGTATTGACAAATTATGTGAAATAATATATTATATTAGGTGGTTAGCGGTCGCTAACCAATAAATTCGTTGTTCAGTTAGCTTTCGCTAACTGAACAAAATATTCAGCATACGAGGTATTTATGAACACTCTGAAAGATATTAAGGTGGGTAAAACCGCCAGGGTTTTGAAGGTTCACGGCGAGGGTGCTATTAGACGCCGCATTATGGATATGGGCATCACAAAAGGAGTTGAGGTCTACGTAAGGAGAGTAGCTCCCTTAGGCGACCCTCTTGAGCTTTTCGTGAGAGGATACGAGCTTTCACTCAGAAAAGCCGACGCGGAAATGATTGAAGTTGAATAAACATATTTATAGAAGAGGTACATAAATGGAAATTAAAATTGCACTTGCCGGCAATCCAAACTGCGGCAAAACCACGCTGTTTAATGCGCTGACCGGTTCTAACCAATACGTTGGAAACTGGCCGGGGGTTACTGTCGAGAAAAAAGAGGGCAAGCTCAAGGATCAGGAAGGTATAATCCTCACAGATCTGCCGGGTATCTACTCTCTCTCCCCCTACACCTTAGAGGAGGTTGTCGCAAGAAACTATCTCATAAACGAATGCCCTGACGCAATTCTGAATATCGTTGACGGCACAAATCTTGAGAGAAATCTTTACCTTACAACTCAGCTTATGGAGCTCGGTATTCCCGTTGTAATTGCCATTAACATGATGGATATCGTAAGAAAGAACGGAGACAAAATCGACACCGATATACTCAGCCGCGACTTAGGCTGTAAGATAATCGAAATCTCCGCCTTGAAGGGCGATAGCATAAACCTTGCCGCCGAGCTTGCTATTGAAGCCGCTAAATCAGGCAAAAAAGTGCCTCAGCCCAACTTTTCGGGCACGGTAGAACACGCTTTAGCTCACATTGAGGAAGCGGCAATCCACAATATGCCCGAGGAACAGCAAAGATGGTACTCAGTCAAAATATTTGAACGTGATGAAAAAGTTCTTGAACAGCTAAATCTCGACAAAGATGTTGTTGCTCACATGGAGCAAGACATTCGAAAGGTTGAAAGGCTCCTTGACGACGACGCAGAGAGTATCATCACAAACGAACGCTATAACTACATAGAGAGACTGATTAAGAAATGCTATAAAAAGAAAAATATCGGCAGGCTGACTATTTCAGATAAGATTGACCGAATTGTTACCAACCGCTTCTTGGCTCTGCCGATTTTCGCTCTCATTATGTTCTTCGTCTATTTTGTAGCCATTGGCTCTGTGGGCAACTGGTCGGTTGGATTTATGAAAGATACCCTTTTCGGCGAGTGGATTATCCCTGCGATAGATTCGGGACTTTCGGCCGCAAACTGCGCGCCTTGGCTTCAGGGGCTTATCTCTGACGGTATAGTTTCGGGTGTGTGTGCTGTTTTAGGCTTCGTCCCTCAGATGATGATTCTGTTTTTGCTTCTCTCTCTCTTGGAGGACTGCGGCTATATGTCAAGAGTCGCCTTCATTATGGATAAGCTTTTCAGGAAGTTCGGTCTTTCGGGAAAGAGCTTTATCCCCATGCTTGTAGGTGCAGGCTGCGGTGTGCCCGGAGTTATGGCAACCCGCACAATCGAGAACGAACGCGACAGACGAATGACCGTTATGACTACCTGCTTTATACCCTGCGGTGCGAAAATGCCTATTATCGGACTTTTCGCAGGCGCGGTATTCGGCGGCAGCGGTTTAGTTGCTGTTTCCGCATACTTTATCGGTGTTGCCGCTGTTATTATTTCCGGCCTTATACTCAAAAAGACAAGGCTCTTTGCGGGCGACCCTGCTCCCTTTGTTATGGAGCTTCCTGCTTACCACGCTCCTGTTCCCTCAAATATTCTTCGCACCACCTGGGAGAGATGCTGGTCATTTATTAAAAAGGCAGGTACCGTTATTCTTCTCTCAACTATTATTCTCTGGTTTTTACAGCACTTCGGCTTCGAAAACGGAGCCTTTAGCATGGTTGAAAGCAGCGAGGCATCCTTACTTGCATACGTGGGCAACGCTATCGCCTTTATCTTCTCACCCTTAGGCTTCGGTAACTGGGAATCAACCGTTGCAACCTTTACGGGACTTATAGCAAAGGAAAGCGTTGTTTCAAACTTTGAGGTTCTCTTGGGCTCAGGTGCACCCTCTGTTGAGAGTGCGGTAGCCGCACACTTTGCTAACAACGGCGTTGCCGCATACAGCTTTATGATATTCAATCTCCTATGCGCTCCCTGCTTCGCCGCAATGGGTGCCATCAGGAGAGAGATGAACAGCGGAAAATGGACAGCTATTGCCTTGGGCTATATGACCTTATTCGCCTATGCCGTTTCTCTTATGGTCTATCAGTTCGGCTCCTGGTTTGTAGGCGGCGGTAATATAATCGGAACCGTGGCTGCCGCCTGCGTCTTAGCATATATTATTTTCATGCTGGCACGTCCCTACAAGGAGGCAACCCGTCTTACAAGAAAATTAAAGTAAGGAAGTTTGTTTTATGTTATCCTTTATCACAGATAATTTAGGAACAATTATAATTTGTGCATTAGTTCTTTTAGCTGTTACGGGAATTATCATCTACATGATAAGCCAAAAGAAAAAGGGTAAAACCTCTTGCGGCTGTAACTGCGCGGGCTGCGCCTTAAAGGGCAGCTGTCACAAGCAACCGGAAACCGAAAAGTAATACCTCTGAGGAAAGGCTCCGAATGTGGAGCCTTTCTCTTTCTTTGATAAAAGTATAGACTAAACGGCTAAAACGTGGTATCATTACTTTGATTGATATACTAATCGTAAAGGAGTTTTACTATGAAAAATTACGTAACTCGCATTCTTTCAACGCTCGTTGCCCTCCTCATTATCTGCACCTCAGCCCTCAGCCTTGGTGCTTGCTCAAAAAAAGAGGACCCGAGAGCTAATAACAATAATCCCGACTCGCCATATATTTACGATAAATACGGCAATACCACCCCTAAGCCCACCGATAACGACATAACAGGCTGGTTTTCCGTTGAAGTCCTTGTCAAATACGGCTTGCATACCCTGACTCTTCCCTCAGGCACAGAGGTATACAGCAAAACCGACCCTGATACTCTATATCTAAAGGGCGGCAAGGATGCCCTCGCCACTACGGCTACCTATGTTCACACCTCGATTCTCTCTGCTTCAGCTACCCTTTACTCTCCCGTAATAACCACCTTAGAGGACGGCACCGCAAAGGTTACCGCTCTTGAGAAGAACTTCCTCCTTGACACCGATACCCTCTACCCCAAGGGAGAGGACACTTCTGTGATCTTTATCTATAAAATCAACCACACTGTCTATCAGTGCAATATATCTCTTGAGAAAAACGCAGAGGGTATAGAGCTTGTATACATCTCGTTCTCCGATAAAACCTCAGAATATAAAGACCTTGTATAATACGCAACCACGTCTTATTGTACCGCAGTAAGTGCGTGATATTCCCGATTTTATGACATGAAAGGCTTAGGTAAATAAAAATGGCTAAACCAAAAACTCCAAAGGATACAGCTCCAAAGCTAAGGTTTACGGTACGTCATGCCCTGGCTGACCTCTATGTAATACTCATGTTTACATTCTTTCCCCTTTGGCTTTCAAATCAGTATGCCAGCGCAAGACGCGACAAGTTTTGGGCTTTCCTGATAATCACCTGCGTAGCGGGGCTCTCTGTTGGAATTATCTCCGTTGTTGACTATTTCACCAAAGACAACGCTTACTCAAAAAAGCTCAGTATCTACCGAGACCCCTTTAAGCTCAATCCGGTAGATATCGCTTTCTTTTCTTTCGTTGGAATTTCCCTTATCTCTACCCTCGTAAGCGGAAGAATAGGACATTGTTTTATGGGTCTTTCTCAGAGCAGCAGCGGCAGAAACATGGGGCTAATTACCATACTCATGCTCCTTGTCTCCTATCTTGTAATCTCCCGCTTCTTCTACTTCAAAAAGTACGTATTCTATGCTATTTTCTTAGGCATTACCGTTGTTTCCCTGCTCGCAGTTTTACATTATTATTACATCGACCCCTTTGGACATTTCAGAGGCTACGACGCTAAAACCATTGAAAACTTCAGCACCACCTTAGGCAACAAAAACTATCTATCCGCCTTTATCTGTGTGGCTCTGCCCTTCTCCGTCGGCGTTGCAATGACCACAAAGGACAGGATAATGCTCATCGTTGCTAACGTGAGTATTGCCATTCAGTTTATGGGGCTCTTAGTTGCCACCTCCGACGGCGGTTTCTTAGGCTTAGCCGCCTTGCTTTTGGTAACTGCTATTGTAGTTGCAAGAAAGCCTCGGATCCTCTCAAGGTTTTTCCTCTCTGTTTCCGTAATGGCGGCAGGTGCTGTACTGCTTCGTCTGTTTGACTTGATTATGGGAGGAAAGTCTAAGGGCTACTCAAGTTTCTCCGCTCTGTTTATGTCGCTCCCGACAAGCCTTGTTCTCCTCATTGTTTTCGGCGCATTAGCGGTGCTCTTTAGCTTTATAGCAAAAAAAAGAAACGACGAATATTTTCCGAAATATGTGACCTGCATTGTCGGCAGTGTTATTGCCCTTGGCTTACTCGGTCTGCTTGCTCTTATGGTTTACTTCACCTTTATAAACACAACCCAGCCTCTCACAGGCTTTATGAGATTCTTCCGATTTAATGAAACTTGGGGTACTCACCGCGGATTTTTCTGGATTAAATCCCTTGAAATCTGGTGGAACGACCTTAATATCTGGCAAAAGCTCTTCGGTACGGGTCCCGACACCTTCTACTTTGCCTTCGAGCCCTACTGCTCTGAGCTTCTCACAAAGTTTAACGAAACCTCAACCAACGCAGCTCACAACGTCTACCTTAACTACCTTGTAACTCAGGGTGCCTTAGGACTCCTCTCCTACCTTGCTCTCATAGGAACATCTGTCTATATGAGCGTTAAGCAGCTCAAAAACAGCCCTATTGCCCTTATTTCTCTCATAGTGGTTGTAACCTATATCACTCAGGATATCGTAAACATTGCAAATCCCATAAACACACCCCTTTTCTTCATATTTATCGCTTTAGGGGTTTCAACCTTACTCAAAGCAAACTCAAGCACCCATCTTGAGACAGCGAAATATTAAGTGTTTTAACTTCCCTCGGCAAATATCAGCCGAGGGATTTTTTATATTTGCTGAAATCTCAAAAAACTATTGGCATATTTTCGAAAAACTCGCGGAGATTTATTGACAGAACACCCTCTTGTGGTGTAAAATAAATTGTTATTTGATATGGGAATATCATCAAGCTGTCAGGCTTTGATATTCCTACTCCAAATATGGAAAGGTAGTGTTGTTATGCATTTTACAGGCGTTACATCAAGAGGTATTATCTGTCCTATCTTTAGACAAGGGGACAACCTTGTTGAAGAAATCGTTAAGAGCATTGTTGATGCTTCCAAAAACGAAGGCTTCGAGATTAAGAACAAAAGCGTTATCGGCGTTACCGAGGCTGTTGTTGCCCGTACTCAGGGTAACTACGCAACCTGCAGCCAGATAGCAGCCGACATCAAAGCAAAATTCGGCGGCGAGGATATGGGTATTGTTTTCCCCATTTTAAGCCGTAACCGTTTCGCAATTCTTCTTCGCTCCATTGCTATGGGCTGCAAGAAGCTTTACGTTCAGCTTTCCTATCCCTCTGACGAAGTCGGTAACTCCTTTATCACCTTAGACGCTATTGACGAGAAGGGCGTTAATCCTTACTCAGACAGCTTCACCGAGGAGGAGTTCAGAAAGGTATTCGGCTTTGATACCAAGCACACCTTCACCGGCGTTGACTATATCGACTACTATAAGAGCCTGGGCGATAATATTGAGATTATCTTCTCTAATGACCCCAGATACATTCTGAACTATACTAAAAATGTCCTCAACTGCGATATTCACTCACGCTTCAGAACTCAGAGACTTCTCAAAGCCGCAGGCGGCGAGAGAGTTTTCCGTATGGACGAAATTCTCACCGAGAGTGTTGACGGCTCAGGCTACAACGAGAAGTACGGTCTCTTAGGCTCCAACAAGGCCACAGAGGACAAGGTTAAGCTGTTCCCCAGAGATTGTCAGACCTTCGTAGACGCTCTCCAGGCTGAGATGAAGAAGGTTACAGGCAAGGACGTTGAGTGTATGGTTTACGGCGACGGCGGCTTCAAGGACCCCGTAGGCGGAATTTGGGAGCTTGCTGACCCTGTTGTTTCTCCCGCTTTCACTCCCGGACTTATTGGTAAACCCAACGAGCTAAAAATGAAGTATTTTGCCGACAACGACCTTTCAGACCTCTCAGGCGACGAGCTTAAAAAAGCTATGAAGGAGCTTATCAAGACAAAGGACGGCGATTTAATCGGCAATATGCAGTCTCAGGGTACTACCCCCAGACAGCTCACCGACCTTCTCGGCTCACTCTGTGACCTTACCTCAGGCTCAGGTGACAGAGGCACACCTGTTATCCTTATTGAAGGCTACTTCGATAACTACGCAACCGAATAAATTTTTAATTAAATCTCCGGCGGTTTCGTCGGAGATTTTTTTGCGAAAGAAACGGACACCCCTGACGGAATTTTTCCGTCAGGGGTGGTTTTACTGTAAATATTTAGTCATAAGCACCGCGTTTTCCGAGGGGGATTTGTAGTAATCTTTCCTTACTCCGACCTCATCAAAACCGAATTTTTTATATAAGGAGATTGCAGGCATATTCGACTCTCTCACCTCAAGGGTTACGAAAGAAAGGTTCTTCTCGCTTGCGATTTCAAAAAGCTCCTTCATTAGCTTTTCGCCTATTCCCTCTCGCCTGTACTCTTTCAGCACGGCGATTTCCGTAAGGCTTCCCTCATCAAGTATCCATTCAAGTGAGGTAAAGCCTACGAGCTTTTCTCCTATAAAGGCTCCGATTAAGGCTGCTTGCTCCCTCAGAAGCATATCCTTAACTGTTTCCTCCGACCAAGGGTTTTCAAAGCAGTTATCTACAATATAATGTACCTGCTCCAAGTCATCAACATTCAGCCCGCGCACACTCACAGCGCAGTACTTTTTGATAAGCTCCTCAACGGCTGAGATAATCTCGTCGCGGCAAATTATATATCTGCCTAAATTTCCTCCGTAGGGATCCGAAATACCGCCTGTTTCCTCGGCTAACACAATAATTTTCTCAAAAGGTACACCGAAGCTTAAAAGTGCCTGCCTATGACTTTCGGTCATAACCGCTATCAATTCATAATCATTGGGATTAATATCCGAATACTCCGTTGACTTAAAGCCGCTTAAATCCACACCTATCTCAGCACAAGCTAAGAGGGAATTTTCGGAAGCGGGAAGTCCCGAGGCAGTATAAATCCCGCAGGAATCGGCTCTGTGCGCAAGTCCCTTTTCCTCGGCTAACTTATTGAATATACCCTCAGCCATGGGACTTCGGCAGGTGTTGCCTGTACATACAAATAATACTTTCATATCTCAACCCTTTGCGTCAAACCAAGTCTCGCCCATTGCGGCTTCGGCAATCATAGGCACAGAGAGCTTGACTGCGTTTTCCATTTCTTCCTGCAGAATCATTGCCGCCATCATTGCTTCGTCCTGAGGCGCTTCAACAATAAGCTCATCATGAACCTGCAGGATAAGTCTTGAGCGCATTTTTTCTCTTTGCAAGCGCTCGTCAACCCTAATCATAGCAATCTTGATTATATCTGCCGCTGTTCCCTGTATAGGCATATTTCGGGCAACTCTCTCTCCGAAAGCTCGGGTAATATGATTTGAAGCCGTAAGCTCGGGAAGATACCGCCTTCTGCCGAAAACCGTCTCCACATAACCCTTTTCCCGGGCTTCCTCGATTACGTTTTTCATATAGGAATCAACACCTGAGTAGTGAGCAAGATAATTATCGATATACTCCTTTGCTTCCCAAGTTTTTACCCCGATATCCTTCGCAAGAGAGAAAGGACCGATTCCGTATACAATACCGAAGTTTACAGCCTTTGCCCTGCTTCTCATTATGGGAGTAACCATGCTCTCGGGCATACCGAAAACCTGTGAAGCGGTAACGGTATGGATATCCGTATTATTAACAAACGCCTTGCACATATTCTCGTCTTTTGAGATATCGGCAAGGACTCTCAGCTCAATTTGAGAGTAGTCGGCGTCCACCAAAACAGAGCCTTCAGAAGCAACAAAAAACTTCCTGAGTTCTCTGCCCAATTCAGTACGGACAGGGATATTCTGTAAATTGGGCTCGGTGGAGCTTATACGGCCTGTACGGGTTTCCTTTTGGTTAAAGCTTGTATGAATTCTGCCGTCCTCAGCGATTACTTTCAAAAGTCCGTCGCAGTATGTGGACTTGAGCTTTGCATAAGTGCGGTACTCAAGTAACATACCCACAACAGGGTGGTGCATACGAAGCTCCTCCAAAACCTCTGCGCCGGTTGAATAACCGCTTTTTGTTTTCTTTTTAGCAGGAAGCCCTAATTTTACGAACAGAGCCTCTCCCAACTGTTTCGGAGAATTTATATTAAACTCATAGCCGACAGACTCATAAATCTCCTGCTCTAAGCTGAGCAGCTTTTCTCCTACAAACTCGCCGTAATGCTCAATTCCGGCCTTATCAACGGCAAAACCCACATTCTCCATGCGGGCAAGCACCTTTGCAAGAGGCAGTTCAATTTCACGAAGGAGCTTATCCTGAGCTTTTTCCTCGATATCCTTTTTAATCGCCCTATATAAAGCGGGCAAGGACAGCTTTTCTCCCGTTATTTTCCCGACTTCACTCTCGCACTCACAGGGAGCAATCTGATACTCGGCAGAAAGTCGCCCGGCCGAGTAGTCGGAGGCAGAAGGATTGAGCAGATATGCGCCCAAGGATATATCAAAATCTGCTACTTCAATATCATATCCTAAACTATCGGCAATAGAGT
>JAQXHW010000120.1 GCA_029007475.1 Oscillospiraceae bacterium
ATCAATATAGAGCCGTGATTCAATTATGTTTTCTATCTCTATAATGTGAGTAACAAATCCTATAAAAATCAGATTCTGAATATATGTATCTTTTTCTATTGTTTTATCAAATAATTCCATAATAATCCCCCATATAAAATATGTGTAAACTTAGGGTACTACAGAAACAGATAACAAGTCAACTAAAAACATCGAATTACTATTGTTAGTAGAGGTTTATGTAAGATAAGAAGTATATACTTTTCTTACCAAATACAGGCTAAAATAAGTCTCCGCACTCCCAAGCCCATAGGCATAATCGAGGGGGATGCAGGTAAAAAAATAACCGCCAATCAACATAAGCTGAAAGGCGGTTTTGTGACTTAACCAGGATATTTAAGTTTGTTCTTTTGGGGTAACCCAAGTTTGTCTGGTGACAATTTATTTTATTCCCACTCGATTGTGCCTATGGGCTTGGGAGTGAGGTCGTAGAGGACGCGGTTGATACCGTCTACCTCGCCGGTGATTCTGTCGGTGATTTTGTGGAGAAGTGCATAAGGTATCTCCTCGATGGTGGCTGACATTGCATCGGTTGTGTTGACAGCACGGATGATTGCAGGCCAACCCTCGTAACGCTTGCCATCCTTAACGCCTACGGATTTAACATCGGGAACGGCGATGAAATACTGCCACACCTTGCCCGCAAGACCTGCGTTATCAAATTCCTCGCGGAGAATTGCATCGGCCTCACGGAGTGCATGAAGTCTGTCGCGAGTAATAGCTCCTAAACAGCGAACACCTAAACCGGGACCGGGGAAAGGCTGACGGTAAACCATCTCATCAGGGAGTCCTAAAGCAGAGCCTACTACTCTTACTTCATCCTTAAACAGAAGCTTTACGGGCTCAACAAGCTCAAGCTTCATATCCTCGGGAAGTCCGCCTACGTTGTGGTGAGCTTTTACACCGTCACTCTCAAGAATGTCGGGATAGATTGTACCCTGTGCAAGGAAAGAAATACCTTCGAGCTTCATTGCTTCCTCATTGAAAACCTCAATAAACTCGCCGCCGATAATCTTTCTCTTTTTCTCGGGCTCTGATACACCTGCTAATTTATCAAGGAAGCGGTCGGTTGCATCAATATAAATAAGGTTAGCATCAAGCTCGTCCTTAAACACCTTGATAACCTGCTCGCTTTCGCCCTTACGCATTAAGCCGTGATTTACATGAACACATACGAGCTGCTTGCCGATTGCTTTAATCAGAAGGGCTGCTACCACGGAAGAATCAACACCGCCTGAGAGAGCAAGAAGAACTTTTTTGTCCCCTACCGTTTCTCTGACTTCTGCAACCTGCTCGGCAATAAACTTGTCGGCAAGCTCCTTTGTGGTAATTCGTTCCATTGTTTCGGGTCTGACATTTCCTGACATACTCATACACCTCAAATCATAGAATATGGAATTATTATATTCCAATTGCATAGCATTTTCAAGAGTTTCAATAATAAAATATGAAAACTTTTTTTAGAAATTTGTGTATAAACTATACACCTTCAGCTATCAAATTTCCGACAATAAAAACAGGCATTTTCATCTTGAAAACACCTGCTTTATTGCTTTTATCTGTGTTTTGCGTGGAAAGATACACCAACGCAGTTAGGTCCGCAATGACTACCTGCCGTGGGATTTACAGCAACAATTTCGCAGTCAAGCTCACCGAACTTCCCGATAAGCATATCGCGGATTTCCGCAGCCGTTTCATAGGCATCGGTATGGCCGATAATCACCTTATGGTCCTTTACGTTGTCGCCGAGCTCATCTACATAGGAAACAAGTCTTGCGAGAGCCTTGGCTCTGCCCTTTTCCTTACCGATGCTGAGCATTTTTCCCTCATCGTTGATATGAATAATGGGACGTATACCGATAAGGTTGCCCATAGCTGCTGAGATACCGCTTACTCTGCCGCTGCGCTTAAAGAATTTGAGGTCGTCGGCAAAGAAATATACTGCGAATTTATTAACCTCGGTTTCTGCCCATTTGATTATCTCCTCGGGGGTCTTTCCGAGCTTAAGCATTTCGCTTACCTCGTAAAAAATGTTAAGACTTAAAATCGTGATACCCTTGGTATCAAGTCGGTAGAATTTTCTTTCGGGATATTTTTCCTTGAGAATTGCAACAGCTTCGTCCATGTTGTTGAAGGTCATGGACATAGCTGCAGAGAAGCTCACGTAAAAAATATCATTGCCTGCTGCGAAATGTGGCTCAAAATACTGAATATATCTCTCAGTGTTGATAGCGCTGGTGGTAGGCATTGAGCCTGCACGAAGGCTGTCATAAAAAGCCTTGCTGTCAAATTCCTCAAAATCCACATAAGGGAAAACATCCTTATCGTTAAGGGTATAGGGCATACTGATAAGCTCGAAGCCACGCTCCTTTGCCAACTTCGAGTTTACATCCATATCAGTATCGGTAAAGAATACAAACATTTTAGTCACCTCATAAACAAATAATCATATAGTCATAAACAGGCTGGGCCCCGTTAATGAGAACAATTTCTGAATTCTTCATTGCTTTTTCAAGCTTACCGTGGACGTTTGCTGCCTCTTCCTCTGAGACATCATTTCCAAAGCATAGAAGTATAACATCATAGTCTGACGCAATATTCTCGGAGAGCTTAAGCAGAGCTTCCTCAACATCCTCGGAGTTAGAGAGGATATCGTCGCCGCAAATACCGATAAATTCGCCCTCTTTTACAACTGCTCCACCCACGGAAGAATCGCGTACTGCACGGCAAACCATACCTGTGCTCACGTCGGCCATAGCGTCGGTTAAATCCTGCATCATAGCTTCAATATCATCGCAATCGGGGTCGAAAGCGCACATAGCAGCATAGCCCTGACCGATGTTCTTACTACCCAGCACATGAACCTTAGCTTTGTCATAAAGCTCGGCGGCCGAATCGGCAGTCATAACTACGTTTGAGTTATTCGGAAGAACGATTATATTCTCCGCATTAACCTTATCAAAAGCGTCAATCAGGTTGGCAACAGAAGGATTCATGCACTGACCGCCGTCAACAACAATATCAACACCTGAATCGGTTAAGATATTACATATTCCCTCTCCTGCGCCAACAGCTACGACAGCTATCTTTTTCTTTTTATTCATTGAGGGAGCAACGTACCTGTTTTTCACGGTGGTCTCGTTATGCTGGAGGGTCATATTTTCTATTTTAAGGGTTAAAAACTCGCCGTATTTCTGCGCATGGGAAAGCACATCACCGGGGGTTTTTGTGTGAACATGAACCTTCACTACCGTACCGTCAACAAAGGAAACTACCGAGTCGCCTACTGAATTAAGAAAAGCGGTAAAATCATCTAAATTGAAGGCTTCAACGCCGCCCTTTTCATTCAATAGCTGCAACAGAAACTCGGTGCAATAGCCGAAATCCAAGGAGCTATCCTCGTTAAACTTTGAAAAATCTACGACAGGAGCCTCAGACTCACTTTCAAAGCTGTACTCGTTCTTTCTTCCTTCCAAAGCATTGAGCATTCCCTCAAAAATAAATACAAGCCCTGCGCCGCCGCTGTCTACGACTCCGGCCTCAGCCAGAACCTCTAAAATCTCGGGAGTACGTTCCAATGACCTCTTGAGCTCGTCAAAAAGGTCGTTGAAGTATGAGTTTACAGTTGTATCCTCTTTCGCCGTACCTGCGGCATAAAGACAGGCATCACGATATACTGTTAGAATCGTACCCTCAACAGCCTTGGCAACAGACTCATACGCGCGCTTGACACCGGTATGCAGAGCATTCGAGAGCACTGAAACATCAGCGGTTGTGCTGTGAGAAAGTCCCTCGGCAATACCCGCAAAAATTCTTGAGAGGATAACTCCCGAATTACCCCTGGCGCCCATGAGCATACCCTTTGCAAGAGTAGTGCTTACAACATCAAGAGCATCATCCTCCAAGTCATAGATTGCTTTGCATCCGGACTGGAGAGTCATAAACATATTGTCACCTGTGTCGCCGTCGGGTACAGGAAAGACATTCAAATCATTAACTATGGACTTATTGGCACGAAGATTATTCGCACCCTCAAAGACCATTTGAGCAAACAGTTTGCCGTCGAGAGTACTCTTTTCCATAGGTCACCTCTATATATTGTTGACTAAGTAAACAAAATCACAAAATACATATAAGAATTATAACAAAACTATGAACTTATGTCAATCAAAATACGACAATTTACGTAAGTAAGTTATTGGACTATACGAATAGTGTTCAAAACTGATTATAACCAATACTTTACTTCCGGATATAGTGATTTCAAATCATCAGGAACAGAAACAGCCGCAGGCTATCTTAACAACCTACTCAACATCAATCCTATACTAAACAGACCTCATCTAAGCATTGCAGTAAATTCAGCTAAAGAATTGCACCCTTGATATAACAAAACCTCCTATGATAGATGTTATATTTCTACCAGTTTTTGTTCGAGCGACGGAAGCAATACAAAAGAAAACACTTGATTTTTTTCGAAGTATATTATATAATATCAACTGTTGCAAATATAATAAGCCGGTGTGATGGAATGGCAGACGTGACGGACTCAAAATCCGTTGGTGGCGACACCGTGCGGGTTCAAGTCCCGCCACCGGCACCACGTCGTGTGTTCATAACAGATTCTAGTTATGAACACTCGATTTTTAATAGTAAAATAGCCTTTCTCTTTTTTGAGAAGGGCTTATTTTTTTCGTTGTGTTTAGATTTCGGTGTGAAAATCCAATGCTCGTTAATAACGCTTACATTTTTTTGTAAAACTATTGAAAAATTAATATATTTATGATAATCTTAATTTGCTACACAAAACCGAATAAGTATTTTGGGAAATGGTGTTTTTATTTTTATAGGGATACTATATCCTTTTTTGTACACACTATTTTTGAATTTGATAAAAATGCAAATTCCAACAGGTAGTGTGTATGAATACCATATCCCATTTATCTGGTTTTGTGTAGCAGCAATCGGAGTTTGCGTTTTTTGGTGTGGGTGACTTCGGTTGCTCACACTTTTTTATTTTGGAGGAAAGATAATGAAAATCAAAAGAAGCATTGCTTTAATAATAGGTATTATTCTATTGTTAAGCACGGTATCTGCTTGTGCTCCTGCCGGAAAATCACCTGTTGGAAAATGGTACAATGAAAAAGGCAAATGTTTAGATGTTCGTTCAGACGGTTCTTGGAAACTGGAAAACAGCTATGGTACAGGTACTTGGGAGTATCTGGAAGACAAGGTAACTATTGAATTTACAGATTTTTACGGAGATACGCAGGAATCTGAAATTAATGAAGATGAGCTTGGTAAATACATTGATTTCGGATACTATGGTAATTTCTATAAAGATTCTTATCCGTCAAAAGATGAAATTGATGAGGTTAAGGCTAAGAATGCCATAAAAATAGATGCTTTCAAGAATTTAAGTTATGAAGTATCGGGTATTTCGCCATATTGTAAAATAACTATAAATAACTCTGCTTGCAGCGATGAAGTTCAGAAATATGTCTCCTATTCATTTGACAAGGAATATTATAAAAATGGAGAATCTGCAATTATTACAGCAGAATTGTATGGAAACATTGACGGCGAAAACTATATATTGGAAAGTTCAGAAACTACGTATACCATATCTGATCAACCAGAATATATTACAAATTTAGATGACGTTGATTTATCGCTATTAAAGCAAGAATTAACAGATGTAATTACCGCAGAAAAATCCAAAGCAACGGGTGGTGATTATTTATTCACATTCCCTCATTGGGCTGCTGGAGGAACTAATTTTAAGTCTTGTGACAAGATTGTTGCTGACGACATTTATTTTTTATCGCTAAAATCAATTAAGATTTCTGAATATGACATGTATAATACTCCTTTTAATCAAATTGCTTTTACATATTCTGTTGATTACACTTGGGAAAACACCAATAGCCACGAAAACGGAAGTGATACACTCTGGATAAATCTCAATGCAGGTAATCTTGTTAAGTATCCGGATGGAAGTATAAAATGGGGATATGAGTCTTTAGAATCATATGACTTTAAGTGCAGTTATTCGGAGATAGGACTTGAAGATTGTATAACCACTACTATTATGAATCTTAGTGATAATTATAATATCTCAAAAGTCGAAATTTAATAGATTTCAATTAACAATTAATATTTCTAACAAAAATTTTATGGAGGTAATATTATGTATTGCAAAAAGTGTGGAAATGAATTAACAGAAAGCGAACAATTCTGCGGAAAATGCGGAGCTAATGCGAAAGAATCAATAAATAAAAGTGAAAAGAATGCGAAAGAATCAATAAATACAAGTGATAAGAAGGGTTCTATGAAATGCTTGCCGGCGTTTATTCTGGGTTTGATTGGTTCTATATTCGGAATTTTCGGAGGTTTATGTACAACAATGTGCTCTGGCGTAGTCAGCAGTAGCAGAGGAAATGCGGCTTTTATACTTATTTTTCTTGGTGCTATTGTAGGTTTGATTGGTGCATGCCTTTGCATGAATAAACCTAAAATCGGCTCGATTTTAGAATTAGCGTCCGCAATTATGATGATTATTTGTGCATTTGGAATTTCCGGCTCAGATTTTATGACTGTCATTGCACTTTTGCTTCTGCTTGCAGGCGGCATCATCGGAGCGGTTTATTCGTTTTTACTTAAACGTAAATGATTCCGTATATACATACTCCTTGGGGCAATGTATCGACATTTTCAATATCGGTTATTGTAGGCATTTTGTCAATGTTTACCGTTTTACATATTCTGTTACTTCATTCTATTGACCGCGGAAAAGAAGAAATCTTCATATTTCCCAAAATTGTCATTTGTGGATTGTGCGGTTTTTTATTTGCAGGATTATTTGATTCTGTGAATAAGATAAAGGTGTATGGTAAATTTCAAATCTCGGGCATTTCATTTTACGGTGGTTTGTTCGGAGCTATCATTTGTCTTTATGTGCTATTAAAGTTTTCAAAGCAAAAAACACAGTATAATATGAATGAATGGTATAATTTGTTGACGTTGCCATTAATCTCATTTCATTTATTTGGACGATTTGGATGCTTTTTGGGCGGATGCTGTTACGGTAAAAATACCAACAGCATTTTCGGAATGGTTTTCCCTGATAACCCTGAGCATGGAATTTTTCATAATGGCGCAAAGTGTTATCCAACACAGCTTTTTGAAGTCTTTGCTTTAATAATAATCTTTATAGTGGTATTATTTGTAAAAAATAAGTTTGAGATTTACCTTTTGCTGTATTCCGTATTCCGGTTTATTATTGAAATATTCCGTGGAGATAATCGAGGATATATAATTGAATGGATATCTCCGGCACAGATGACTTCTGTAATTATTTTCTTAATTGTATTTATTTGGATAGCATTCAAGCACAATAAAAAACATTTTCTCCTTTAGAATTTCTATGGATATTACAAATTTAGTTTGAAACATTTCGACATAGGAAACTTTATTTTTGCGTTGTAATTTGAAATATGTATGTTCGGTGTCAGATTTATTCATTCGATTAAATTCTTTGTGAACACCCGCACCAAAGTATTCAGCCCCGAACCTTTTACCAATCGGTAACAGGTTGGGGCTGCTCTTTTATTACACGAAAAAAAATATAGCGAAAGACCAACGTATCTATTTATACGTTGGTCTTTCAAAACGAAGCAAACTATTATACGTTGTTGTCTTAGCAATTTATACGGTAACGCCCTGTGCTCTCATGCGGTCAAACTTTCTGTTTCTAAAGTAAAGTGCAACGTCTACGGAAATCTCAATGAAGTTTAAGATATAGAAGAAGAAGCTCAAGTAAAAAATTGCGCCGTCGCAGCCTAATACTGCAATCTGAATTATCTTTCTTGTAATGCCGAATGCGTAACCCAGAAGCAGGAATATTTCAAAGAAAAGGCTTTTGCCCTGAGCTGTCTTTGAAACCAATGATTTTCTGATGGAAATAGGCCATGAAAGCCCAAAGCAGAATATTGTTACAGCCTCGCAAAGTTCCATTATCAAACCGAAATCCATAATTAATCTCTCCAATTTGTTCTTGATTTTTGTTTCTGTTAATAATATAATACTTTTACAGCTATATGTAAAATGTATAGTTTATATTGTTATTATATTAATTTGATATGGAGGATATTATGTTTATAAGCTATGACCATTACAGAATATTTTATTTCGTTGCAAAATACGGCAGTTTTACAAAAGCGGCAGAGATACTCCTCAGTAATCAGCCTAACCTCACAAGGACAATAAGAAGTCTTGAGACCTCATTGGGCTGTACCCTGTTTGAGCGCTCCAACAAGGGTGTTAGACTCACAGCCGACGGCGAGAAGCTATACGACCATATTTCTATTGCTTTTGAACACATCGAAGCAGGAGAGCAGGAAATATCCTCTAAGAACAGTCTAAAAAAGGGTGTTCTTTCAATAGGTGCTAGTGAAATTGCACTAAGGTGTTTCCTATTACCTATTATAAACGAATACCGACAGAAATACCCGGGTATTCAGATTAAGATTTCTAACGTTTCCACGCCCTCTGCCGTTACAATGCTAAAGAGCGCATTAGTTGACCTTGCTTTCGTCACAACTCCCATAGAGTCTGACCCGGAGCTTTCAAGAAAGAATCTGCGTTCTCTTCGCGAGGTTGCCGTCTGCGGCGATGCCTTTAGTTCACTTGCAAATTCGGATACTCCCGTTTCTTTCAGGAGAATTGCAAAAAAGCCTATCGTTTCATTAGGTCCTAAAACCTCAACCTATGAGTTCTATCTTAAGCTGTTCATAGAGCATGGCGCAAGCTTCTCCTCAGATATTGAGGCCGCAACTGCCGACCAAATTTTACCTCTTGTTCGCCACAATTTAGGAATTGGTTTTGTGCCTTTTGATTTTCTTGAAGATATTACCGAGGACAGCGGAATTTATCAAATTCCGCTAAAAGAGGAAATTCCTAAAAGGTATATCACCCTTCTCAAAAGGAAAAGCCGCTCCCTCTCCCCTCCCGCTAAGGAACTTGAAAAAGTTATTACAGACAATCTATAAAAACAAAGGCTATGATGTTTTTCCTTTGACATCATAGCCTTTAATCTATTTAGAATATCATAAACAATAGCTGAGACACCACTACAACAGATATTAGTGCAATAGGATAGGTTGCGGCATAGGCAGCGGCGACATCTTCGGTACCTGCTACGTTAATGAGCGTTCCCAAGGCAGGGGTACTTGTCATACCGCCTGTGATTGAGCCTAAGTTGTTGAGAAGCGACAGCTTCAAAACATACTTTGCGAAAATATAACCGATAACCATAGGGATAACGGTCATGAGGAAGCCGTACAAGAAATATATGGGTCTAAACTCAGCAACAAATCTTACACCGCCAGCTACACCGGCTCCTGCAAGGAAAAGCATCAGGCCGAATTCTCTAAACACCTTGAGAGTTCTGTCGGAGGGGATAAGACTGATTTTTCCGATTCTGCCGAAA
>JAQXHW010000121.1 GCA_029007475.1 Oscillospiraceae bacterium
CTACTTTCACCTTTATAACCTGAGATTTAATTTTATGGTTGTAGCTGAGCTTATCGTAAATACTCAGCCCCATATAGGCAATCAAGGTTGTTATAAGCAGGGTGATAGGCGACACGTCGAAGTACACTGTATCATTGTAAATAACTACGCCCTTAGGATGAAAAATGAACTCAAAGAGTATAACAGTTCCGCAGAAAACAAGACTTATTCCAAAGTAGGCAAGCGACCGTATCAGCAGTTTTCGAAAAGATGAAAATCCAAATGCCGTGAGTACAATAGCTAAAGCAGTAACAATTCGATAGAATACGGAAAAGAGGGTTGTGTAAAAGGGCAGGAATATTCCGAGAGTGATAAGTCCGCCAAAGAGACTTCCCAGAAGCAGCCTGAAGCCTTTGCTGTTAATATGCAGAGTTTTTCGAATAGCATAAAGAATTATGTAATCAATGAACATATTGACGCAGACAAGACTGTCGATATATATGATTTGCATGGTACCACCCTCAATATTTTCCCACGGAAATCTCTGAAATTTTGTCACAATGAGTAGGTGAAAAAAATCTTTCTTTTGCGTTAAAAAGATTGACTATAACTATATACGGGTATATAATACAGGATAACAAGTATCTTAGATGCTTTAACACATAAGGAGGTTTTCTTATGGCTTTCAGTACGATAGATAAGGTACGCGAAGCAGAGCTCTCGGCTCAGAAGGCTGTCGAGGAAGCTCAGCTCTCTGCGCAGCAGAGCGAGGCTGATACTCAGAAAGCGGCTGACGAATTAGTAGCAGCGGCTCTTGAGAAGTCTAAGCTCGAAATTGCTCACCGAGAGGACAAAGCGAGAGCTAAAGCCGAGGAGATTATGGTAACTTCGAGAAACAGCTCTCTCCTTGAGGTGGAAAAACTCAAGCGCTCCTGCGAAGAAAAGCAGAGTGAGGTCAACCGCCGCGTACTTGAAATCATAATCTAATTGAGGTGTAAGCCTATGGCAATACTTCAGATGCAAAGAATCAACATCTTTGCTTTGCAAAAGCACAGTAAAGCCCTTCTCGAAACCCTGCAGAGAGCAGGGGTTGTCGAGATAGAGCCTTTGGCGCTTTCCGACAGCGTTTTCTATAAAGAGGACTCCTCCTCTTTATGCTCGGGATATCTGAGAAACGCGGCTCTTATGAGAAATGCTCAGGAGGTTTTGGAGTCTTATATTAAGTACAAAAAATCTCTTTTTCAGTCGCTAAAGGGCAGAATTCCCATAAGTCAGGAGGAGTATGAGCGCTGTGCCGCAAAAGCTAACGAGGTTGTAAAGTTTGCCTACGAATTAATAAATAATCAAAAAAGAATAATCGAAACAAAAGCTAAAATCGTAGCGGCAGAAAACAAGATTGAGTCCTTAATACCCTGGGAAGCCTTGGATGTGCCCATGACTCCCCAAAGCACAAAAACCTCAAGGACCGTTTTAGGTTCCTTTGCGGAGGCTATTGATCTTGAAACTTTAAGGCTCAGGCTTGCGGATATCCTGCCGGACATTGAGCTTTGTGACTTTGAGATTATCTCAAAGGATGATAAGCAGACCTGCGTTTTTGTAATCTGCCGTAACGAGTGTTATGATGAGCTTATGTCGGCTCTGAGAAAGTTAGGCTTTTCGCTGCCTGCCGTGTCCTGTAAAACCTCTCCGAAAGAGGCAATTAAGGACTTAAAGGCGGATATAGCTTCGTACGAAAAGCTGATTAAGGCCTACGAGGAGGAGATAATTTCCCATAAGGACAAAATCTCAATGCTCCGCTTTTTCGAGGATTACTACACCATGAAGGCGGATACCTACGCTCAGCTTGAGAATCTCTCTTACTCTCCCCACACCGTGGTCTTGACGGGTTATATTCCTAAGGATAAGTCCGAAAAGCTCTCAAAGCTTCTCTTCGAAAGGTATGACGCTCAAGTCGAGTGCGAGGACGTAGAGGGCGATGATGTACCCGTTGTAATTAAGAACAATAAGTTCAGCGAGCCGGTAGAGGGAGTATTGCTCTCATACAGCCCTCCCAAGAGGGGAGAGCTTGACCCTACGGCGATTATGGCGATTTTCTACTATATTTTCTTTGGACTTATGTTTTCCGACGCGGGCTATGGCTTGGTAATGTCTTTGGCTTGCTTTATTGCTGTCAAAGCCTTTAAGAACATGGAAAAGGGACTGAAAAGGTCGATAAAGATGTTCTTCTGGTGCGGAGTTTCAACCTTTATTTGGGGACTTTTATTCGGCAGCTTCTTCGGTGATGCGGTGAATGTAATTTTCGAGACCTTTGTGGGTAAAGAACCGCCCAATATACCGGGAATTACAACCCCTATTTGGTTTAGTCCGACCTTACAGCCTACAACGCTTCTTATGTTCTCATTTGCCTTAGGTCTTGTCCATCTCTATACGGGACTTATTTTGCAGGCTGTGAACTATATAAGAGATAAGCATTTCTTCTATGCAATCTTTGACGACCTTTCATGGATACTCTTAGTATCGGGCGGCGTCATAGCTTTACTTTCAACAGATATGCTTTCAGGTATGATGAACGGCTTTAAGCTGTCATCGGAATGGATGACCGTAGGAGGTATTATGGCGGCGATAGGCGCTGTGATAATTCTTATTTTCAGCGACAGAAACCGCAACCCCATAAAGCGGTTTATTAAGGGCGCATATAATCTCTACGGAGCAACAAGCTATCTTTCCGACATTCTCTCGTATTCACGACTTCTTGCCTTAGGTCTTGCAACAGGAGTTGTGGCACAGGTGTTTAACCAGCTTGGCTCAATGTTCGGAAGCGGAGCTGTCGGAATAATCGTCTTTATCTTAGTGTTTATTATAGGACACGCTCTAAATATCGGAATAAACGCACTCGGTGCGTATGTTCATACAAACAGACTTCAGTTCGTAGAGTTCTTCGGAAAATTCTACGAGGGCGGCGGCAAAGAATTCACCCCCTACGAGGTCAAAACAAAGTATTATAATATCAAGGAGGATATTTAATTATGGGTTTATTTTTAGCAATCTTAGGTGCAGCTATTGCAACCTTCATGGCAGGTATCGGTTCTTCAATCGGTGTTGGAAAAGCAGGCGTAGCCGCAGCAGGTACATTGGCTGAGGAGCCCTCTCTTTTCTCAAAGGTACTTATTCTTATGCTTCTTCCTGCAACACAGGGTATCTACGGACTTCTCGTTGCCTTCCTTACCCTTCAGGCAGTAGGCGTTATCGGCGGCGGTGCAGGTGAAATTTCTACCGTTGAAGGCGCTCTCTATCTCGCAGCATGTCTGCCCATAGCTTTCTCAGGCCTTTTCTCTGCAGTTCATCAGGGCAAGTGCTCCGTTGCAGGTATTCAGACAGTTTCAAAGAGAACAGATACAATGGGTAAAGCCCTCATTATTCCTGCAATGGTTGAGACCTACGCAATTCTTGCACTTCTTATTTCCATCCTCGGAATTAACGGTATTCAGGCTCTCAATCTGTAATAAAAGAGTATCCTAAATAGGAGAATTACTATGACCGGACTTGAAAAAATTCTTGCTGAGATTGCCGCAGACTGCAATCGTGCCTGCGAGGATATTAAAGATAAAGCGGATAAGAAGAACGAGAGAACTCTTATTGCCGCGAAGCTAAAGGCGGCTAAAACCGTTGCCGACGGCAAAGAAGCCGGGGAGAAAAATGCTCAGAATATTATCGAAAGAGCAAAATCTGCCGCAGAGCTTCAGAGCCGTACAAGAATGCTTGAAACCAAGCAGGAGTGCATAAAAACTGCCCTTGAAAACGCAAGACAGTTTATTCTCTCATTAAGCGACAAGGATTATTTTTCTCTCATACTTGAGATGCTCAGAAAGCAAGAGGTGAAAGAGGGCGGAGTTATTCGCTTCTCGAAGAGAGATTTAAGCCGTATTCCCAAGGACTTTGAAGCAAAGCTCCCAAAAGAACTGAGTCTTTCAAAGGAGCCCGTAGATATTGACGGCGGATTTATTCTTGTATTCGGTATGGTTGAGCTCAATTTGAGTTTCAAATCCATATTCAGCGAAAAAGCAGAAATTCTAAGTGATGAAGTTTCAAAAATTCTCTTTCAGTAAGGGGTGTAATTATGTATAAACCCAAGGATGAATATATCTATGCGGTTTCACGTATTCGCCACAGAGAAACAAAACTTTTCACAAAAAAACATATTGAGCAGATGATTTCCATGCCCGATGCAGAATCTGTGCTGAGATTTTTAGCTGAGCAGGGCTTCGGCGCTACGAATAAGCTCACAGAGGAAGTTGACCCCATAGATGCCGAGAGAGAAAAGCTCTGGGCGCTTATGAAGGAGCTTTTGGGAGATTTAGACTGCTTCGATTTTCTGCGAATACAAAACGATTTTCAAAATTTGAAAGCGGCAATAAAGGCTCAGTACAGCGAGCTTTCTACCGACGGACTCTTTATGAGCGGCTCTGTATATGACCCCGAGGAGCTTGCAAAAGCTATTGCCGAGAAGGACTATTCGTCGCTTCCCGAGGTTTTGAGAGAGGTTGGGGAAAACGCCCACAAAACCCTGCTTAAAACCGCCGACGGTCAGCTTTGCGATATGATAATTGACAAAGCCTGCCTTGAGACAGTTTATGCTTTCGGCAAGAAAAGCTCCGAGAAAATAGTAAGAGATTACTGTGAGCTTTTTGTTGCTTCCTCTAATATCAAGATTGCCGTACGAGGCTCAAAGCTGTTAAAATCTCAGAGCTTCATTCTCGATTCTCTTGCAGAGTGCGAAAGTCTTAATATTCGGACTCTTGCGAGTGCTTCCGCCAAAGGCTTTGAGGAGCTCCTGTCCTATCTCTCAACTACCGACTATAAGTGGGCTGTGGAGCATATTAAGGTCTCTCTCACTGACTTTGAGAAATACTGCGACAACAAGCTCATAGGTCTTTTGAAATCACAGAAAGCCGAACCGTTTACCTTGGGGCCTTTAGTTGCTTACGCCATAGCCAAGGAAAACGAGATAAAGGCAGTAAGGCTTATTCTGACGGCTAAAGAGAATGACCTTGCCGACTCGGTTATTCGGGAAAGGATAAGGGATATGTATGTATAAGGTTGCAGTTATAGGAGATAAAGATAGTGTCTACGGCTTTGCCGCTTTAGGACTCTCGGTTTTCTTTGCCGATGAGGAAAACGAGGCAAGGACGATTTTTAAGAAGCTCACCTCACAGGACTATTCGATTATCTATATCACCGAGCGCCTTGCTTCGCTTTTGGAAGATGAAATTGAAAAATTCAGCTTCCAGCCCACACCTGCAATTATCCTGATTCCCGGTGTTCACGGTAACACAGGCAAGGGTATGGAGAGCGTGAAAAAGTCTGTTGAAAAAGCGGTAGGCTCTGATATTATCTCAGACGTTTAATATAATAGTTATCCCTCGAAAGGATGAATTAATATGAGCACAGGAATTGTTAGAAAAATCGCAGGACCTCTTGTTATTGCGGACAATATGAGAGATGCAAATCTCTTTGATGTTGTTCGTGTTTCGAAAGAGCGTCTTATCGGCGAAATTATAGAAATGCACGGAGATAAAGCCTCAATTCAGGTTTACGAGGAAACCTCCGGTCTTGCTCCCGGTGAACCTGTTGAGTCTACGGGAAGTCCTCTTTCCGTGGAATTAGGCCCCGGACTTATCTCCAATATCTACGACGGTATTCAAAGACCCCTTGAGGATATTATGAAACTTTCGGGCAACAACTTAGCCCGCGGAGTTGAAGTACCCTCCTTAAGCCGCGAGAAAAAGTGGCAGTTCAAGGCAACCGCCAAAGCAGGGGACAAGGTTACCGCAGGCGATATTATCGGTGTTGTGAACGAAACCGATATCGTTGAGCACAGAATTATGGTGCCTCCCAAATTTTCCGGCACAATTAAGTCCATAGAATCCGGTGAGTACACCGTAGACGAAACCGTTGCAGTCCTCACTCTTGACAGCGGCGAGGAAAAGTCTCTTACACTTATGCAGAAATGGCCTGTTCGTGTAGGCAGACCCTATAAGAAAAAACTCCCTCCCAACACACCTCTTGTTACAGGTCAGCGAGTTATTGACACCCTTTTCCCCATTACGAAGGGTGGTGTTGCCGCAGTACCCGGACCCTTTGGCTCAGG
>JAQXHW010000122.1 GCA_029007475.1 Oscillospiraceae bacterium
GCTGAGGGCACCTTCTCAAAGCCTGCTCGCTACCGTACCCGCACACTGCCTGCCTTAGGCGCTTTGCCTGCGGCTGATGATACTGCCGAACAACTTTCGATAATATAAATTTTATAATATAAAAGCGAAAAAAGGCTTGCATTATGGTAATACTTGTGATAAAATATTAGAGCTATCGAATTTTAGAGCCTTTTAGGCTTTCACGAAAGGATGTAATTATACAATGGGTTGGTACTTTTATCTTATCGGCGCACTTGTACTTGTTGCTGCTATTGCGCTCATCATCGTTGTTATTCTCCAAGAGGGTAACTCTAAGGGCGTTGGCGTAGTAAGCGGCGGTGCTGATTCTTTCTTCTCAAAGAATAAGGCTCGCTCCGTTGATTCACTTCTTCGCCGTTTCACTAAGTTTTTTGCAATTGGCTTTTTCGTTCTCGTTCTTGCAATCAACGTAATCTCTTATTTTGTTGCAACCGGCGCTATTAAGTAATTGAACGAATAAATAATTACTGCAAAACATATCTATGGACTGTGATTTATTCACGGTCCATTTTTATTTTTGGAGTGTTAAAGATGAAGACGTGGCATTTTTTGCTGATATTTGCAGTTACCTTTGTTTTATATTCGGTGATATATGTTTTAAGAAAAAAGAAAAAGCCCTGCTTGAGGGCTTTTGGCACTATGGGTATTGGTGTGTTAACATTAATTTTAGTTGATATAACGGGAGTTTTTACGGGAGTTTATCTGCCCATATCTGCTCTTTCGCTGTCGGTAAGCGCAGTAGGGGGCTTGCCCGGAATAGCCGCTATGCTGGTTATTGAGAATTTTCTTTAGGCAAGGTTGTCTAAGTCCTCTAAAGCGTCTTTAATCAGAGACTTGTTCCGTGTCATAACTGCAAGCATAACCTTGTAGAAAAGCTGGGGATTCTTGTAAAAATTCTTCTTAACAATCTTAACCTGGTCGTTGTCGGCAAGGTAGAGGGAAACCTTCATAAGGTCCATGTCTCCGCCGGAAATTGCACAGGTTACGTTATAGCCGTTTGAGAGCTTTTCAGAGGTAAACTTGTTTTCTTTTTCGTTCTTTTCTTTCTCTAAAAGGTTGAGTGCACATTCGTAGGCTCTCTCTTTGACGGTTAAGGGTAAATTATCCGCTAACTGGGCGGCAACAGTTCTTCCGTTTTCCGTGGGAATATAATGTCTTGTTCTGCCCTCTGCCTTTTCGATGTTGCCCTTTGACAGCAGGTCGTCAAAGCAGGAGCTTGCTTCAAAGTAATTGGTAAGTCCCTTTTCCAAAAGAGCGTCAATGACGTTTTCCTTTGACATGGGAACGCCAATGGTTGTCAGTAAATAGCAAATAAGGATTCTTACTTCGGTTTTACTTCTCACGCCGCCTAAAGCGATGCCTTCATCAAATGCGTCAAATGCCATGCTTTTTGCCTCCTTATCTATATAAAAATATTATAGCACAGTTTTCCAAAAATGTGTAGTGTTTTTTTATTGACTGTATAAGCTGGTTATGATAGTATTAACTCATACAGGCGAATGCTTGTATGTCAGAGAAGGAAGTGAATATTATGGCGTATTTTTGGCTAATACTTGTAGTGGTATTCGGGATTATTGAGTTATGCACCTCACAACTTGTTTCGGTATGGTTTGTTGTCGGTGCTTTAGCGGCGGCTATTTGTGCCAACACCTTTTTGCAGGACCAAATTGTATGGCAGGTAGTGGTGTTTATCGGGGTTTCTGCTTTGGCTTTACTGCTCACAAGACCCCTTGTTAAAAAGCTCAGGAAATTCGACAAGGCGAGAACTAATGCCGACAGATATATCGGTAAGGTAGGCGTTGTCACAGTAGACATCGACCCTATAAAGGCAACAGGAATGGTTGAGGTCGACGGCTCAAAATGGACAGCAAGAAGTACCTCAGGCGAGATTATCGAAGCAAATACTCCCGTAGTAGTGGACTCCATTGAAGGCGTAAAGCTCATGGTTACCAGATTTCAGAAAGAAGAAAGTGAGGACTTATAATGTTATTATATGTAATCTTAGGAATAGTAGCCTTTATCCTTATTATTGTAATCTGCAATATCAAGGTTGTTTCTCAGGCAAATGCTTATGTTATTGAACGCTTGGGTGCTTACTATAAAACATGGGGCACAGGTCTGCATGTAAAAATTCCCTTTATCGACAGAATTGCAAGACGAGTTACTCTTAAAGAGCAGGTTGTTGATTTTCCGCCTCAGCCTGTTATCACAAGAGATAACGTAACTATGCAGATTGACACAGTTGTATATTTTGAGATTACCGACCCTAAGCTATATACCTACGGCGTTGTTCGTCCTATGGATGCGATTGAGAATTTAACCGCCACAACACTAAGAAATATTATCGGTGATTTGGAACTCGACAGCACCCTCACCTCAAGAGACACTATCAACGACAAAATAAGAGTTATCCTTGACGAAGCAACAGACGCATGGGGAATTAAGGTTATCCGTGTTGAACTTAAAAATATCCTCCCGCCCCGAGAGATTCAAGACGCCATGGAAAAACAGATGAAGGCAGAGCGTGAGCGCCGAGCACGTATACTTGATGCTGAGGGCGAAAAGCGCAGTCAAATTCTCGTAGCCGAGGGCCTTAAGGAATCCGCAATTCTCAAGGCTGATGCAGTTAGAGAAACTAAGATTAGGGAAGCAAACGGTGAGGCCGAGGCAATTCTTACAGTTCAAAAGGCATACGCTGACTCCCTTAAGATGCTGAAAGAGGCAGACCCCTCAGAGCAGGTAATTGCCCTGAAGAGCCTTGAAGCCTTTGAGAAAGCCGCCGACGGCAAGGCAACAAAGATTATTATTCCCTCTGAAATTCAGAAGCTTGCAGGCTTGGTAACCTCAATTAAGGAGCTTTCTGTTACCGATAATCTTGACGAATAAACCGCTAAAGCTAAAAGCACTCGCAATCCGAGCAGGAAAGCGAGTGCTGATTTTTATCTACGTTATGGTCACCTTAATACTTGCAAAAAAGTATTCTCAAATTAAGCAAAGACTCTGCGGTTTGCGAGGTCAATTTTATCAGCTTGCTGATTTTAGCTGTAATCTGAGTTTATCCGCAATCATTGCGATAAACTCGCTGTTTGTGGGTTTACCTCTACTGATATGTATAGTATACCCAAAATAAGAGTTAAGTACGTCAACATCGCCGCGGTCCCAAGCTACTTCAATGGCATGTCTTATGGCTCTTTCAACCCTTGAGGATGTGGTTTCGTATTTCTTTGCAACGGAGGGATAAAGCTGTTTTGTAACGGCGTTAATGATTTCGGGATGCTCAACGGACATGATAATAGAGTCTCTCAGGTAGTGATATCCCTTTATGTGAGCAGGAACGCCTATCTGATGAAGAATCTCGGTTACCTTGATTTCTATACTGCCGTAGTCGCTGAGCTTATGGATACTGCCGACCTGTTCCTTGTTTTTGGATAACATATCTTTTATGTTTTCAAGCAAGTTTTTTAGGTCAAAGGGTACAATAACAAAGTAGGATGCGCCGTTTTCCATGATTTCTCTCTCAAGAGTAGGACTGTTGAAGGCAGAGAATACAACGAACAAGGGTGTTCGGGCGTCTGGATTTCTTGTAACGGCTTTCATGACTCCAATGCTGTCAAGTTTTGACATGAATAGGTCCATAAATACAACGTCAGGCTTTTCTGTGAGAATTTTTCTCAGTACTTCATCGCCGTCACGTTTGCAAAGTATCGGCGAAAATCCCTGTTTTGCGAACTCGTTAGCCTTTTCGACTTCAAGTTCGCTTTGATCATCTGTGATTAGAATTTTGGTTTTGCTGTCCATGGTTAATCCCCCATATAAATTTTTTTGTTGACTAAATCATACCATATTTTGTTAAGTGTGGCAATAGAAAACGTGAAAATAATTCAAATAATTATTCGACTCGCTATGACAAAACGCCCATAAATAGAGCATAATATGATTTATATGCAGAAAAAACTTCACAATTATGCAAAATCAAACGAGCTGTTCCATAATGGGACAGCTCGTAAAAATATTTCACTAAGCTACTTTTTTCGACAAATCGGAAAACTCTTTTGTGTTCTCAAGCATAGTCTTTGCGAAAATTCCAAAGCCTGTTTTAGGGTCGTCAACTGTAACGTGAGTTACCGCACCTATTAATTTTCCGTTTTGAATAATGGGGGAGCCGGACATACCTTGAACTATTCCGCAAGTTTGTCCAAGTAATTTTTCATCGGTAATTGTTATTACAAGGTTTCGTATTTTGTCGTGCTCTTTGATATCGGTTATTTCTGCTTTGAACTTTTGCGGCTCTGTACCGTCTATGGTGGTATAAATATATGCCTCACCCGGCTCTATTTCGGTGATGTCCGCTACTGCAAATTTTTCTTTTTTATCGGTAGGAAAGCTCAGCGTTCCGTAGATACCTTCCTCCGAGTTTAGAAACACATCTCCAAGCTCCTCTCCTAAGAAGTAGCCGTTTAGACAACCGATTCCGCCCTTGCTGTTTTTTGTAACCGAGGTTACGGCTGCTTTTTGTGCGCTGCCCTCAGAAAGCGGAATTAGCTCTCCGGTGTCGCTCTCGCATATTCCGTGACCTAAACCGCAAAAGGTAAGACCTTCGTTATCATAGAAAGTAACCGTACCCAAGCCTGCGGCTGAGTCTTTAACCCAAACTCCAAGCCTGAAAATACCTTCTGAGTCTGTGGTAGGATATACGGTAAGTGAAATTTGCTCCTCGTTTCGCCTTACGGTAAGTTCAAGCGCGCCGCCTTGAGACGTTGAAACAATATCTAAAAGTTCCTCCGAGCTGTCTACTGTTTCGCCGTCAGCCTCCAAAATTATATCTTTTACTCTAAGCTGGGTGTTTATATTTTCGTCGGTATCAACAACCATAACACCCTCGCTTAACATTTTTATACCAAAAGGTTCGCCGCCTAAGGTTACCGTATTGCTATCATCAAGAGCCGAAACACCAATAGGGCTAATAAGCGCTAATACTAATATGATATTAGATAAAATTTTTATTTTGATTTTCAATTTTTCACCTCCTCACATAAGTATTTTTTGTGAGTGAGTTAAAAATAAAGTGGAAAGTGGAGCAAGAAAGATTAATTTTTTCTGTGAATAAGCTGAAAAATCAATATATTTCAATATTCTTTCTACATCTTTATTAAAATGTAAAAATGTGTTAAAATATGAAAAGAGGTGGTATTTTTTGATAGCTTTACCGAGTAAGACTGATTTTATTTTTGAAAAATTAAATAAAAACGGCTTTGAATGTTTTGCGGTAGGCGGATGTGTTAGAGATTTGATATTAGGATATAATCCCAAGGATTTCGACTTCACAACCAACGCTGAGCCGGAGGAAATCAAGACCTGCTTTTCTGAATATAAAACTCTGGATATAGGCGCAAAATACGGTACTATTACTGTTATCAATGAGGACGAGTCCTACGAGATTACAACCTACCGTGTTGACGGTGACTACAACGATTCCCGACACCCGGACTTTGTTGAGTTTTCAGGGAATATCTGCGATGACCTCTCCCGAAGGGATTTTACGGTAAATTCTATTGCCTATAATGAGAAACGCGGTTTTGTAGACCCCTTTGGGGGTATTGAGGATATAAGGAAAAGAATTATCAGAGCCACGGGAGAGCCTGAAATACGCTTTAGAGAGGATTCGCTCAGAATCCTGAGGGCTCTCAGATTTTCCGCAAAGCTGGGATTTGATATTGAAAGCAAAACAAAGGAGGCTATGTTTTCCTCAAAAGATTTGCTTATATCGGTGCATCCCCAAAGAGTAAAAAAGGAGCTTGAAGAATTTTTGCTTTGTGACATAGACGCAGAAATGCTTATGACATATAAGGATATTATCGCGGTAGTAATACCTGAGCTAATACCCATGTTTGAAACAGAGCAGAATACTCCCCACCATATCTATAATGTATACGAACATACCGCTCATGCGGTGGCTAATACTCCCGCAGATATTTCATTAAGACTTGCAGCTCTTTTGCACGACTGCGGAAAGCCCTCGAAAAAAACTACGGATAAAAACGGAGTCGACCATTTTAGGGGACATCCCGAAAGAAGTGTTAAGCTCGCAGAAAACGCTCTCCTGCGTATGGGATTCCCATTTGAAATAAGGCAAGAGGTTTTAACGCTTATTAAATTTCATGATGAACGGTATAAAATGGGCTCATACGATGTAAAAAAAGTCTTAAGCTCCATGAGCTACGGTACATTTTTGAAGCTGTGTACTCTTTCAAGAGCCGATATAAAGGCTCAGTCAGAGTTTAAGAGAGCTGAAAAACTCTCAATAATCGATTTTGCAGAAACAGAGGCGAAGCGTATTATTGAGGCCGGCGAATGTTACAGCCTAAAAATGCTGAGAATTACAGGCGACGACCTTGTCGGATTAGGATATTCGGGTATGCAGATTGGCAAGATTCTAAACGAACTTCTCGACCTTGTAATGAGGGGAGATATCCTCAATGAGAAATATGAGCTTATATGTTTTGCAAAAAGTATGTTTGACAAAAGTTAAAACATAATATAAAATAACTTTTGCGAGTGGATTGAGCAGTTGCGGGTACAAACTCGAAAGGGTGTATCCGAGGAAAGTCCGAGCTTCACAGAGCAAGAGTAACGGCTAACAGCCGCCGGGGGCGACCCTAGGGAAAGTGCAACAGAAATAAACCGCCCGATTTATCGGGTAAGGATGGAAAGGCGAGGTAAGAGCTCACCGGAGCCGAGGAGACTCGGCTGCCCTGTAAACCCTATTCGAAGCAACACCGTGGAGGGACATTAACGCTTGCTCGGCGGTCCCAGGGAGGTGGCAGTGAGCTTTACGGCAACGTAAAGCCAAGATAGATAACTGCTTTCAACAGAATTCGGCTTATAGATTCAGTCGCATATTAAAAGAAAAAGTCCGCCTTCTCAGGTGGACTTTTTTGATATTATCTTCTTTTTTTACCTCTGTTGAGGAGTTCGTTTTTAACGTCCCAAAGCTTTTGAGAGAGGTCAACATAGTAGTTGTGAGGATTCTCGAAACGTGTAACCTCATCCCAGAGCGTTTCCATTTGCTCCTTGCAGTAGCTCTTGATTTCCTCAATTCCGGGCATTTTCTGTATTAGCTTGCCGTTCTCGATATATTTTTTTCTGATGTCGACAGCATAGAAATTTTCTATGGTCTTTCTTTTCCATGTGTCATGAGGGTCAAAAATTTCGTAGGGCTCGGAGTCGTCTATAACCTCATCGTGAGTTGTGATAACGTCTGCGATAGACTTGTTTGTTTCTCTGTCGTAGAGTCTGTAAAGCTTCTTAAAGCAGGGAGTTGTAATTTTTCCTACGTTTTCGCTTATTTTGATTTTAGGAGTAATAACTCCGTCGTTCTCTAAAGCAACCAGCTTGTAAACACCGCCGAAAACAGGGGATGAGGAAGAGGTAATAAGTCGCTCACCAACGCCGAAAGAATCGACCTGAGCGCCCTGAATGAGCATATCGCGGATGATGAATTCATCAAGGGAGTTGGAGGCGCAGATTTTACAGTCCTCATAGCCTGCTGCGTCGAGGAGCTTTCTCGCTTTCTTTGAAAGATAAGTTATGTCTCCGCTGTCAATTCTGATTCCCTTAGGTCTTTTGCCCATAGGAGCGAGCACCTCATCGAAAACCTTGATTGCATTAGGCACACCGCTTTTGAGAGTGTTGTAGGTATCAACCAAGAGAGTACAGTTATCGGGATAAAGCTCAGCGTATGCCTTAAATGCGTCATATTCCGTATCGAAGGACTGAATCCAAGAATGAGCCATCGTGCCTAAAGCCGGAATTTTGAAATCTCTGTCGCAGATAGTACAGGCTGTGCCGACGCAGCCTCCGATATATGAAGCTCTTGCGCCGTAGATAGCACCGTCAAAGCCTTGAGCGCGTCTGGAACCGAATTCCATAACAGCTCTGCCCTGAGCGGCTCTTGCGAGTCTGTTCGCTTTTGTTGCAATCAGACTCTGGTGGTTAATTGAAAGTAAAATCATGGTTTCAACAAACTGAGCCTGAATGAGGGGACCCTTTACTGTAACGATTGGCTCACCCGGAAAAATGGGTGTGCCCTCGGGAACTGCCCAAACATCACACTCGAATTTGAAGTTTCTGATGTATTCGAGGAAGCCCTCGGTAAAGATTCCCTTAGAGCGAAGAAACTCTACGTCCTCGTCGGTAAATCTCAGGTTTGTGAGATATTCTATCATCTGCTCAACGCCGGCCATAATTGCATAGCCGCTTTTGTCGGGATTGCTTCTGTAAAACATATCAAAGTAGGCGATTCTGTCTCTTAGTTCACATTCAAAGTAGCCGCCTGCCATGGTTAGTTCATAGAAATCTGTGAGCATGGTAAGGTTTCTTTCTTTAAGATTATTTTTCATTTTTATTTCCTCCGCTATTTAATTAGCTATAATATAATACCACTATCTGAGTGAATAATAAACCACTTAAACGATTTTTGTTAAAAACAGCGATAATAAGGTCGAAATTTACGGATTTGTAATCCTTTTTGCCAAATTATTTCAATTTCTTAAATAAATTTACAAAAACACTTGTTTTTTTTCGAATTTAGTATTATAATTAAACACACGCTTTAGCTATAATTGCGTTATAGAATTTTTATTTAGAATTTTTTTGAAATAAAATTGATTTGGGGAGAAACTAATGAGATTACGTAAGCAAGAACTTGGCGACCGCAATTTAGTTGGCGCAAGAGTGGAGGCCGCAAGAAAGAAGAGAGGTATGAAGCAGAAGGAGCTTCTCGCACAACTTCAAGTCAGCGGCGTTGATATGAACGCATCGGGACTTTCTAAGCTTGAAGGTCAGATTCGTTATGTTACCGATGTTGAGCTTGTTGCTCTTGCTGATATTCTCGAGGTTTCCGTAGATTTCCTATTAGGTCGCGATAAATAACATACCTGATTTTCAGCAGATGGTAAGCCATCTGCTTTTTTTATGCAGAGTTCTGTTGATATTTTCAGTAATATATTGTAATATAGTAATGCTATACATCTTGAAAGGAAGACATGTTTTGACTGAGAAAATTAAGAGCTATTTTGATAATTTGAAAGGAAAGCGCGTAGCTTTTGTCGGACTTGGCAGAAGTAATCTGCCTCTGATTAAAATGTTTTGTGACTCAGGAGCCGTAGTTTTCGCTTGTGACAGCAGAGCGGAGGATACCTTAGGCGCAAACGCACAGCTTGCAAAGGATTATGGGGCAACTCTTTCCTTGGGAGAAAACTATCTCTCTGATTTAGACGTAGATATGCTTTTCCGTACTCCCGGCATGAAGTTTTTTTCACCCGAGCTTGATACGCTGCGTGAAAAGGGTACTGAGATTACCTCCGAAATGGAGCTTTTCTTTGAGCTGTGTCCCTGTAAGATTATTGCAATAACAGGCTCTGACGGAAAAACTACAACTACGACCATAATTTCCGAGCTTTTGAAAACTCAAGGTTATACAGTTCATTTGGGAGGAAATATCGGCAATCCCTTAATGCCCGAAATTTTTGAGATTAAGGAAGATGACGTAGCTGTTGTAGAGCTTTCCAGCTTCCAGCTTATCTCTATGAAAAAGTCCCCGAACGTTGCCGTTGTGACTAACCTTGCTCCCAACCATCTTGATTGGCATAAGGATATGGAGGAATATATCGAAGCAAAAAGAAATATTATCTGTTTTCAGAATGAGTCTGATGTGGCTGTTCTCAATCATGATAACGAGATTACCAATGGCTTCTCTAAAGATGTAAAGGGAAATCTGCGATATTTCAGCTCTGCCGAAAAGGTAGAAAATGGAGCGTACATCTCAGAAGGCTCAATAAGATTTGCCGACGATAACGGCGATAGGGAAGTGTTAAAAATTTCCGACATACTCATTCCCGGTCACCACAATATCGAGAATTATATGGCGGCAATTTCTGCCACTTACGGCTTAGTAGATATTGATACAATAAAGTCGGTAGCAAGAACCTTTAACGGAGTTCGACACAGAGCACAGCTTGTTCGTGAATTTGAAGGAGTTCGCTATTATAACGACTCTATTGCATCCTCCCCAACAAGAACTGCCTGCGGAATGCTCTCGCTTTTCGAGGAAAAAATTATCCTTATCTGCGGCGGCTATGATAAAAAAATACCCTATACGCCCTTGGGACCGGTTATCTGCAAAAAGGTTAAGACTCTTATCCTTATGGGCGCAACAGCTGATAAAATTGAAGAGGCTGTTAAGGCTTCTGCGGAATATGCCGAGGGTGCGCCTGTTATTCTCCATGCCGATAATATGGAGGAGGCTGTTTTACTTGCCCGTGAAAATGCCACTTCGGGTGATATAATTTCTCTTTCGCCTGCTTCTGCAAGTTTCGATAAATACAGGGATTTTGAGGAGAGAGGTAACCACTTTATCTCCATTGTAAACGAACTGAAATGATAAGACTATGTGTCGATTCTTCTGAGGTGTATAATTCTATTTCAGAACTAAACGCTTCTGAATATTTGAAGCATACACTTCTTATGTACCTTAAATCTTATGGTATGGAATATGTTTTTTCTGAGTTTTACTTACAGTTTGACGAAAATGAAGCGGTCTGTGCAGTAATGCTCAGATATAACTCCTTCCTATACTGCGCAGCTTCGGATATTGCGAATTTAGATGAAATTTCCGCGTGGCTCGGGGGTGTAAACGATATAACAGTCTATTCCTCTGCGCCGTTAAATTTAGGCGATTCTAAGCTTTGCTTTGAAATGTGTAAGAGGGGCTTTTTCGCGTCGGACAATGAGGTTTTACCCTTGAGAAAAGCAACTGACCTTAAAAAAATATCAGGTCTCATTAATCAAAACGCAGAAGAATCTGTAAAAAACGAGTTTTATCTTGATATTTCTCATCATCTTCGCCACGATAATCTTGAAATATTCGGGCTTTTTGAGGGTGAAGAATTAGTCTCCTTTGCCGCTTGTTCAAAGGGTGAAGGGGTTTCGGTAATTCCCTTTGTATATACGAGTGAATATTTCCGCGGAAAAGGATATTCTAAAAAAGTGCTCTCAGCCATGTGCTCTGACGAAAATAGGGAATATAGGCTTATCTGCTCAGAAAATAGAATAGATTTCTATAACAAATGCGGCTTTTTAGTAGAGAAAAGCTGCCATAAATATTATTTGTGAGGTTGTTATGAATCAATATTTTCACGTTGAAAAAGAAATAATTTTAGCTTCCGAAAAAGCTCTTGAGCTTTGCCGTGACTCCTTCGAGTACATAGATGATGTGAGAAGCTATAATCAGCTAAAAATGCTGAAGGCTTTTCAGAATGCCCGTGTAAGCGAGAGTATGTTCGGCGGCTCAAGCGGCTACGGATACGGAGATAGGGGCAGGGACGCACTTGACGAGGTTTACTCCTTTGTTTTTGATGCTGAAGACGCTCTGGTGCGCCATAATTTCGTAAGCGGCACACACGCCTTAACTGTTGCACTTTTTGCTGTGCTCAGACCGGGAGATACCATGCTTTCGGTTACCGGTGTTCCCTATGATACAATAAGAGGTACAATCGGCATCGGCTCAAACTATTCAGGCTCTCTCAAGGATTTCGGCGTAAATTATGAGGAAGTAGCACTTCTTCCTGACGGTACTCTCGATTATAGTAAAATTGAAGCGGATATTTCGGCAAAAAAGCCCAAAATGGTCTACATTCAGCGCTCACGCGGTTATGAGCTAAGACCTTCATTAAGATATGATGAAATTAAGAAAATCTGTGAGATTTCAAAGAGAGTTTCTCCGGATTCCATTATTATGCTGGATAATTGCTACGGCGAATTTGTTGAGTATAAAACACCCCATACCTGCGGCGTCGATTTAATGGCGGGCTCAATGATAAAGAATCCCGGCG
>JAQXHW010000123.1 GCA_029007475.1 Oscillospiraceae bacterium
TATGATGAAATTGAAAATACGCAGGTAGATACCGAATACGGCGCCGATGAAATCCAAGTTTTAGAGGGCTTGGAGGCAGTAAGAAAACGTCCAGGTATGTATATAGGCTCAACAGGCCCCCGCGGACTTCATCATCTGGTATATGAAATTGTTGATAACTCTATTGACGAGGCTCTTGCAGGCTACTGCACAAAGATTGACGTTTCAATTCTGCCGGGAAATATCATTAAGGTAGAGGATAACGGCAGAGGTATTCCCGTCGGAGTAAACCAGAAAACAGGCTTGCCTGCCGTAACGGTTGTATTTACCGTGCTCCATGCAGGCGGTAAGTTCGGCGGCGGAAGCTACAAGGTTTCGGGAGGTCTCCACGGCGTAGGTGCTTCCGTTGTTAATGCTCTTTCCGAGTGGCTTGAGGTAACCGTCTGTGACGGAGAAAACGAATATTTCCAGAGATTTGAGAGAGGTCACGAGCTTGAACCTCTTAAAAAGGGTAAACCGACCGAAAAACGCGGTACAACGGTACTTTTTAAGGCAGACCCCGAAATTTTTCAGGAAACCGACGTTTATGAATATAAAATTCTTGAAACCCGACTTCGTGAACAGGCCTTCCTAAACGCAGGAGTCCATATTGAGCTTCGCGATGAGAGAGATTCCGAGAATATTATCTCTAAAAACTTCTGTTACGAGGGCGGTATTCGCTCCTATGTAGAGTATCTTAATAAAAAGAAGTCGGTAGACCCGATTCATCCCGAGGTTATTTATTTCTCTGCTAAAAATGCCGAGGATACGGCCTCCGTTGAAATTGCTATGCAATATACCGACAGCTACAACGAGCTTTTACTTTCCTTTGCCAACAATATTCATACTGTTGACGGCGGTACTCACGAGGAGGGCTTTAAGCGTTCCTTAACAAGAGTTATGAACGACTACGCAAGAAAGTTCAATAAACTCAAGGACAGCGACCAAAACCTGTCCGGCGAGGATATCCGAGAGGGTATTACCGCTGTTATCAGCGTAAAGGTCAAGGAAGCTCAGTTTGAGGGACAGACCAAGACTAAGCTGGGCAATACCGAGGTAAGAGGTATGGTGGACAAGCTGATTTCCGATAAGCTCATGCAGTTTTTGGAGGAAAATCCCGCTGTTGCCAAGATGATTTTTGATAAAGCGCTTGCTTCTGCAAGGGCAAGAGAAGCCGCAAGAAAGGCAAGAGAAAGCGTAAGACGTAAGTCCGCCTTAGAAAGCGCAAAGCTCCCCGGAAAGCTTGCCGACTGTCAGAGTAAGGATACCTCTCTTACCGAAATTTATATCGTAGAGGGAGACTCCGCAGGAGGCTCTGCCAAGGGCGGCAGAGACAGACGTTATCAGGCAATTCTACCGCTTTGGGGTACGATGCTGAATGTTGAAAAGGCGAGAATTGACAAGGTCTACGGAAATGACAAGCTCCAGCCTGTTATAACGGCCTTAGGCTGCGGTATCGGCGACGAGTTTGACTTAAACAAGCTCCGCTATAACAAGGTTATTATTATGGCCGATGCCGATGTTGACGGCCAGCATATCCGCACCCTGCTGCTTACCTTCTTCTTCCGCTATATGAGACCTCTTATTGAGGAAGGTCATGTATATATTGCTCAGCCTCCCCTTTACAGAATTACCACAAGAGGTAAGGAGCATCGCTACGCTTACTCCGATTTAGAGCGCGACAGAATGCTTTCCGAAATCGAGGGTAAGGTTGATATTCAGCGATATAAGGGTCTTGGTGAAATGGATTCAGAGCAGCTTTGGGAAACTACCATGAATCCCGCAACCCGTACCATGCTGAGAATTGAATTACAGGACGCCGCCGAAGCAGACGAAACCTTCTCAATTCTCATGGGCGACAAGGTTGAGCCCAGACGTGAATTTATCGAACAGAACGCAAAATATGTTCAGAACTTAGATGTATAACAGGCAGGTGATTGAATAATGGCTAATAAAGAAAATCTCGCAAGCACCGAGAGCTTTGCGAATACTAAAATTATTGATGTTGACGTAAACAGGGAAATGCGCCAGTCTTTCCTTGACTATTCCATGAGCGTTATTGTGTCGAGAGCCCTTCCCGATGTACGCGACGGCTTAAAGCCTGTTCACAGGAGAATTCTCTACACCATGTACGAAAAGGGACTTTATCCCGACAAGGCTTACAGAAAGTGCGCTGATACGGTAGGTGCCGTGCTGGGTTCTTATCACCCCCACGGCGACGCTTCCGTTTACGATGCGATGGTCAGACTTGCTCAGGACTTCTCTATGAGATATATGCTTGTTGACGGCCACGGAAACTTTGGTTCGGTTGACGGCGACCCCCCTGCCGCTTACCGTTATACCGAGTCAAAAATGAGCAAAATTTCTATGGAAATGCTCCGTGATATCGACAAGAAAACCGTTGATTTCACACCAAACTTTGACGACAGACTTGAGGAGCCCTCTGTGCTTCCCTCAAGATTTCCCAACCTTTTAGTCAACGGCTCCGGCGGTATCGCCGTAGGTATGGCTACAAATATTCCCCCTCATAATTTAGGTGAGGTTATCGACGCCATGTGCATGGTTATTGATAATCCCGATATTGAGGTGCCTGAGCTTATGGAGGCTCTCCCCGGTCCCGATTTCCCCACAGGCGGTATTATTATGGGCAGAAGCGGAATAAGAGCCGCTTATATGACAGGCAGGGGAAAGATAATTGTAAGAGCAAAAACCGAGATTGTTGAGGAAAAGAACGGACGCTTTAAGATTATCGTAACCGAGCTTCCCTATCAGGTCAACAAGGCTCGTCTTATCGAGAACATTGCCGACTACGTAAATTCTAAGAAAATCGAGGGTATTTCCAATATTGAGGACCATTCCGACAGAAACGGAATGCATATTGAAATTGACGTAAAGAGAGATGCTTCCGCGCAGGTCGTACTTAATCAGCTCTTTACCTATACCCAGCTTCAGAGTACCTTCGGCGTAATTATGCTTGCTATCGTAGGCGGTGAGCCTAAAATCCTCAATCTCAAGGAAATGCTCACGAATTACATTGATTTCCAAGAGGAAGTTATTACAAGGAGAACGGTTTTCGACCTTAATAAAGCACAGGAGAGAATGCATATCTTAGAGGGTCTGAAGATTGCTCTCGATAACATTGACGAGGTTATTGCTACTATCCGTGCAAGTAAGGATACCCCCTCGGCAGTAGCTAACTTAATGGAAAAATTCGCTCTCACAGAAATCCAGGCTAACGCCATCGTGCAGATGCGCTTAAGACAGTTAACAGGCCTTGAACGTGAGAAAATCGAGGATGAAATCCGCGAATTAACCGTTAAAATCGAGGAATATAAGGAAATTCTCGCAAGCAGAGAAAAAAGAATGCAGATTATCAAAGAGGAAGCTTTGGAAATCCGCAACAAGTACGCCGACGAAAGACGTACCGAAATATGCGCAATCAGCGGAGAGGTTGATATTGAGGATCTTATTCCCGAGGAAGAATGTGTAGTGACCTTTACAAGATTCGGTTATATAAAGCGTCAGACTACCGACACCTACAAGCTCCAAAACCGAGGAGGCAGGGGAGTAAGCGGTATGTCAAGACGTGAGGAGGACGTTGCTACCGAGCTGTTTACTTCCTCAAGCCACGACTATATTCTGTTCTTCTCCGACAAGGGCAGGGTTTACAGGCTTAAATGCTACGAAATTCCCGAGGGAAGCCGTCAGGCAAAGGGCATGAATATTGCAAACCTGCTGCCTATTACCGCTGATGAGAAAATCACCTCTATGATTAGAGTTCCCTCCATGGAGGATGACAAGTATCTTATCATGGTTACCAAGCTGGGTGTTATCAAGAGAATTGAGCTGAGCGCTTACAATACCAACCGCAAGGGCGGACTTATTGCTCTTGAACTGGGTGAGGGCGACGAGCTTAAGTTTGTTCACATGACAACCGGCGACCAAAAGGTAATTATCGCGACCCGAAAGGGTATGGCTATTCGCTTCAGGGAGCAGGATGTTCGTTCTATGGGCAGACAAGCCCGAGGTGTCCGCGCAATTCGCCTTAATGAGGGCGATGAGGTTGTGGGAATGTGCGTTGTTGAGGACGACAGCTTAGTGCTTACTGTTTCCGAAACCGGCTACGGCAGACTCTCATACGCTGAGAATTACCGCTTAACCTCCCGCGGCGTGAAGGGTGTTATCAATTACCATACCGCTAAGTACGGCGAGGTTGCCGCAATCCGCGTAGTTGACCCTGAGAATGACGATGTTATCATGGTTTCCTCCGACGGAGTTATTATCAGAATTCTGGCAAGCTCCATTAGAATTTGTGCAAGACCTTCAAAGGGCGTTACCATTATGAAGGTAAAGGAGGGCAACAAGGTGGTTGCCTGCGCGAATGTTCCTCATGACGAAACCGAGGAGGCAACGGCTTTAGAGGCTGAGGCAATAGACCCTGCCGAAGAAGCCGAAGACTTAGCCGAGGATACTTTGGAGGATACTTCGGAGGAAACTGCTGAGGATATTTCAGAGGATACTTCCGAGGATACTGCGGAAAATTTTGAATAAATTATATAGTTAGAATAAGGGGCTGTGATAAAATGTCACAGCCTCTTTATTTTCATGTCATATAAGAATTAAAATTCCCCGATTCAATCGGGGAGGCAAAAGTCATAGAAAAAAACCTCCGGGTATAACGGTAAGCGTTTGGCGACGCATTACCGGAAGTACGAGGAGGTTTTTCTCGAAGAAGAATAAAAATGAAAGAAAAAGAAAGAATCTTCAATCACTCTAAATGATTGCTGATAACTATAAAGGCACAGCCCAGCGAGGGAACCTTTACCTTGCCGTTTTCGGTGTGAGTACCCAAAACAGGACGCCCCATGTATGCAAATCCCGGGGGAATTTGCAGGTAAACATCGTTGAAGCCTGTGTTAAAGGCGCAGTAAAGGGAGCCTTCGGCGCAGGTTCTCATGTAGGAGAGAAGTCTGCCCTGTGAATAGAGGTTGATAAGGTCGCCGTCCCAAAGTGCGGGACAGGAACGTCTTAGCTCCGCAAGCTCCTTGTGCCACTCTATAAGCTCCTTGTTTTCTCTGCCCCAGGGGTAGCAGGCACGGTTGAAGGGATCGCGGTAGCCCTCCATTCCCGCTTCATCTCCGTAATAAATACAGGGGAAGCCCGGGAGTGTAAACTGAATACCGCTTGCCAGCTTCATAAGGCGAATACCACGGTTTCTCTGCTCGTGGGTGAGCCTCTGATTAGCCTGCCATGAGCGGTCACGTCCGTTGAGAGGCTCGCCTGCCATAACGGTTAAGGCTCTCTCGGTGTCGTGAGTTGAAAGGGAGTTCATAAGCACGCGGAGTACCGGTCTGGGGTAATTTTCGCAGACGCTCATGATTTGGTCCATAACGTATTTACTGTCGGTACCTCTTACATAGTCTAAGATTGCTCCGCGGAAAACGTAGTTCATAACGGAGTCAAGCTGTTCGCCCAAGAGGAACTGACGTCTTGCGCCGTAGCTTTCCTTATTGGAAGCGTCCTCCCAGACCTCGCCGATGATGATAGCGTTCTCGTCCTCATCTTTTACGGCGTTTCTCAGCCTTTCAAGGAAAAGGTCGGGAAGCTCATCGGCAACGTCAAGTCGCCAACCGCTGTTGCCGTCCTTGATTCTTTGGCGGACAACACCGTTTTTGCCGTTGATAAATTCGTTGTAGTTCTCGTCTAATTCGTTGACCTCGGGGAGGGTATAGAAGCCCCACCAGGAGTTGTAGTTATAAGGCCACTGATGGAAGGTGTACCAGCTTTTGTAGGGAGAGTTTTCGTCGCGGAAAGCGCCGCCCTCGCCGTATTTGCCGGAACGGTTAAAATAGATTGAGTCAGAGCCTGTATGCGAGAAAACGCCGTCGTTAATAACGTGGATACCGAGCTTTTTAGCTTCCGCGCAGAGGGTGACAAAATCCTCGTTAGTACCAAGCATAGGGTCAACCTTCAGGTAGTCGCCCGTGTCGTAGCGGTGGTTAGAGTAAGCCTCGAAGATAGGGTTGAGGTAAATACAGGTAACGCCTAAATCCTTGAGGTAGGGGAGCTTTTGAGTAATACCCTTGAGGTCGCCCTTAAAGAAGTCCGTGTTGGTGATTTCGCCGTTGTGGTTAGGCTGCCAGCGAGGCATAGCA
>JAQXHW010000124.1 GCA_029007475.1 Oscillospiraceae bacterium
AACCCCTGGTACGGTGATTACCGTACACATGATTTCCAATCATGCTCCTTCGGCCGGCTCGGACATCTCTCCAAACACTGCTGACTATTATATCAAATTAATTTTAAAAAATCAAGAGCAAATTTAAGAAAACACTGAATAAATCAAACTTGAAAGTTGTTCGCACATCTTGCTTGCATATTTTCCGTCAGCTTACCCAAAAAATCCTCGTAATGCGTCAGCATTACTGCGGTTTATTCGTCCAATCTGACGAAAAATCTGACGGCGCAATATGCACAAACGATTTAATCAGTGCTTCCTTAGGAAAAATATTTTTCGGCAATTCTAACGCAGCCCATGGCATCCTTTGAGTAAAAATCAGCCTCAATCATATCTGCGTATTCTCGGGACATTACCGCGCCGCCTACGGTTACCTTGCAGTCGGGCAATTCCTTGTGGATCAGCTTAATTGTTCTCTCCATGGCAGGTACGGTGGTGGTCATTAAAGCCGAGAGGGCGACGAGCTTCGCACCCTCTGCCCTTGCGACCTCTAAAATCTTTTCCTCCGCCACGTCCTTGCCTAAATCTATCACCCTGTAACCGTAGTTTTCAAGGAGAATCTTAACGATATTCTTTCCGATATCGTGGATATCTCCCTTGACTGTGGCAATAACGATTTTTTTCTTTGCCGGGGTACTTGAGTCGGTCTGTGACAGGAGGGTTTTTACCTCTCGGAAAGCCGCCTTTGCCGCTTCTGCGCTCATGAGAAGCCTGGGCAGATAGACCTTTCCCTCCTCAAAGCCTGCGCCTACGATGTCAAGCGCAGGAACGATAAAGTTATTTATTACGTCTAAGGGCTTTTCGGTTTTGAGAAGCTCTTTTGTAAGCGTCTCGCTTTCCTGTGAGAGTCCTGAAACGATAGCGTCTTTAAGGGTGAGATTCGAGCTTGACGCAGGAATTACACCCGAGTCCTCCCGGCTCAGAACCTCCTCGGTAATATCCTCTGCAAAGGCAACTAAATCCTCGGTTTTTCTGAAAGCGTCCCTGTTTCTGATTGCGTTTAACATATTCTCGCTGTGGGGATTCATAATGGCTGAGGAAAGACCTCTTGCGAGAGCTTCCGAGAAAAAGCGGCTGTTTACATAATCTCTGTGGGGAAGTCCGAAAGAGATATTTGAAACGCCCAAGGTTGTCTTAATACCCATTTCGGTGAGCATCTCGATAGCCTTAATTGTCACGTCGGCGGCGGTTTTGTCCGTGCTGATTGACATGGTAAGGGTGTCAACGATTATATTTTTCTTGTCTATGCCGTAGCTTTCGGCTGTGGCGAGAATTTTCTTTGCGATTTCAACTCTGCCCTCGGCAGTTTCGGGGATTCCCTCTTCGTCAAGGGTAAGAGCGACAATAACTCCGCCGTACTTTTTGGCAAGAGGGAATACGGAGCGCATGCTTTCCTCTTTGCCGTTTACGGAGTTGATAATTGCCTTGCCGTTGTAGATTCTAAGCGCACCTTCCAAAGCGACAGGGTCGCCGGTGTCAATCTGCAGGGGAGTATCAAGTGCTCCCTGTAAGCTCTCAATAACCTCTTTCATAACGGCGGCTTCGTCAAGCTCGGGAAGTCCGCAGTTAACGTCCAAAATTTCCGCTCCTGCCTCTGCCTGATAGAGTCCCTCGCGGAGAATAAAGGCAAGGTCGTTTTCCTTTAACGCCTGCTTTACCCGCTTTTTGCCTGTGGGGTTGATTCTCTCTCCGATTATTACGGGGGTATCGGAAAATTCCACGGAATGAGTATAGGAGGAAACAAGGGTGTGGTTTTTATGCTCTATCTTTTTAGGCTCCATATTCTCGGTAGCTTCTATGAGCTTTTCGATGAATACGGGAGTAGTGCCGCAGCAGCCGCCGAGTCCGTGAGCACCTATTCTTACGGAGTTTTTCATCTCAAGGGCAAATTCCTCGGCAGTTACGTCAAAAACTGTAACTCCGTTTTCCGTGTGGGGAAGTCCTGCGTTGGGGCAGATTATAAGGGGTGTTGAGGAATACTCTGCAAAAGTCTTTAGAACCTCGTTCATTTTTTTAGGGCCTAAGGAGCAGTTGATACCGATTGCGTCAACCGAAAGTCCCTCTAAGAGCGCAACCATAGACTTAGCGTCTGCGCCTGTCATGAGCTTCTCTTTTTCGTCAAAAACGCAGGTTACGAAAATGGGCAGAGAGGAGTTTTCCTTAGCCGCCAAAACCGCCGCCTTGGTTTCGTAGGCGTCGTTCATTGTCTCGATTAAGATAAGGTCGGTTTTGTCCTCGGCGGCACGGATGATTTTCGCAAAATGCTCTACTGCATCCTCAAAGCAGAGGTCGCCGAAAGGCTTTAGCAGCTTTCCCAAAGGACCTACGTCAAGAGCGATATATCTTTTTTTGCCCCCAACCTCAGAAACAGCCTTTTGAGCACATGAAACGGCGGCGTCAATTACCTCTTTAAGCTCGCTTTCAGAGAATTTGAGAGGGTTTGCGCCGAAGGTGTTGGTGCTGATTACGTCGGAGCCTGCCTTTAGATATGCCTTGTGAATATCTATAATAATCTCGGGCTTTGAGAGAGAGAGCCGTTCGGGAAGCTCCCCGGTTTTCAGCCCTCGCTTTTGAAGCTGAGTACCCATGGCTCCGTCAAAGTACAGGAGTCCTTTTTCAATTTTACTTACAATTTCGTTTTTCATATTTCCTCCAATGCTCAAAGGGAGCAGGAAAATTAATTATCTCTCAAGGGGACAATGGCGGTTACCGATTTAGTGGGTGTTAGGAGCATTGAATCCGTGAGAGTAAGACCTATCTTTAGGCTTGCATCTAAAAATGAGATTATATCCCTCTGCATGGCAAGGGGTAAATCTCCGTAGCCCGGAGAAAACCTCTCCTGCTCCTTTGTCTTAAAATATTCCCTGCAAATTATGTCGCAGAAGCACTCTATTGCCGCGCCTGCCGCGCCGTCCGTAATTACTGCCTTGCTGGGAAAAATCGGAGAATACCTGCTTATGAGCATATCCGCGCCGACGCCTACGGTTGCGGCGAAGATACCCGCCTTGCTTGCTCCCTTTAGGAAGGTCACAAGGGAACGGCTCTCGTATCTGCAAAAGCCGAAATCAACAAGAGCCCCCTCTGTTTTAACAGGCAGCTTCACGCAGACAGCCTTTGGAGTAATCCTTTGGCAAAGCTCAAAAAGGCACTCTTTTGCGGTTTTACAGAGTGCCTCATCGGTGAAATCTCTGCAACCGCTGTATCTCAGAGCCTCTGAAATCGAGGTGTTCTCATAAAGACGGGAGCTGTCGCAGTTTATAATTTCAATATGGTAGTTCATAGCTTAACCCTTAATAATCTCGGAAAGATTGTTTTTTATAGTCCGCGCCACATCGGGTTTATTCATTGAGTAAACGTGGACGTTTTTAATGCCGTTTGCGTAAAGGTCAATAATCTGCTCCGTAGCGTAGGCAATACCTGCCTGTTTCATAGCCGCAGGATTGTCGCCGTACCGCTCGGCAATTTTGATAAATCTCTTGGGAAGCACAGTACCCGAAAGCTCGCAGGAGCGGAAAATCTGCTTTGTGTTGGTGATAGGCATAATACCTGCCACAACAGGCACAAATATACCCTTCTTGTGGAGCTTGTCTATATAGGAGTAGAGGATGTCGTTGCTAAAGAACATTTGGGTTGTCAGGAACTTACAGCCTGCTTCAACCTTTAAGCCGATATTCGCTATATCCTCGTCCAGAGAGCCGGCTTCAATATGTCCCTCGGGGTAACAGGCGCCGCCGATACAAAAGCCGCCGAATTCAGCAATTTCGGTAATAAGCTGAGAGGCGTATTTGTAGTCCTTTCTCACGGGATAGCTGCCCTCTTTCGGGATATCGCCTCTCAGAGCAAGTATATTCTCAATCCCTGCTTCCTTTAGCTCAAGGAGCTTTTCGCGGACGTCCTCTTTTGTAGAGGAAACGCAGGTAAGGTGGGCGAGGGCGGTGGTGTGGCCTGCCTGCTCAATATTTTTTGCGATATCTACCGTAAAGCGGCTTCTGCCGCCGCCTGCGCCGTAGGTAACGCTCATGTAGTCGGGAGAAAGGGCGGCAATCTCAAGAGCTGCCGCCTCAACCGAGTCAAACAAGTCCGAGGTTTTAGGCGGAAAAACCTCAAAGGACAGGGTAGGTGTATCCTTTGCAAACAGTTCAGATAATTTCATATACATATACCTCCAACGGAGTTTTGAGGAAGTTATGCCTCAGGCTTAACTATTTTAAGTCCTAAAACGTCTAAATTCTCGCTGTCGACGGGCGAGGGACACTGAGACATAAGCTCGCTTGCGTTCTGTACCTTGGGGAAAGCGGTAACGTCTCTTAGGCTGTCGGCTCCTGCCAGAATCATTACAAGTCGGTCAAGGCCGATACCCATGCCGCCGTGAGGGGGTGCGCCGTATTTGTAAGCGTCTACAAGGAAGCCGAATTTTGCCTCAATTTCCTCGTCGGTCATTTTAAGAGCCCGGAACATTTTCTGCTGAAGCTCAGGGTCGGAAATTCTGATAGAGCCTGAGGAAAGCTCAATGCCGTTGAGAGTAAGGTCGTAAGCCTTTGCGATAACCTTTGAGGGGTCGGTGTCGAGGTACTCAAGACATTCCTCCTTGGGCATGGTAAAGGGGTGGTGCATGGCAAGCCATTCGCCGCTTTCCTCGTCCTTTTCAAAGAAGGGGAAGTCAACAATCCAAAGGAACTTGTAGCCCTCGGGAATGATATCGAGCTTCTTTGCCACGGTGGTGCGGAGTGCGCCTAAGGTGGGCAGAGTGACAGAATCCTTGTCGGCAACGAAGAGAACAACATCGCCCTTCTCTGCGCCTACTCTATTAAGGATTGCCTCTAATTCTCCCTCTTTCATGAACTTTGCGAAGGAGCAGGCAGGGGTATCCTCAAGCCAGCGTACAAAGGCAAGACCCTTTGCGCCGATACCTCTTACAAATTCGGTTAATTTGTCAATCTCTTTTCGGGTTAAGACGTCGGCTGAGTTTTTAGCCACGATAGCGCGTACCGAGCCGCCGCTGTTTACTGCGCCACTAAATACTGCAAAGTCGCAGTCTGAAACCAAATCGGAAATATCGGTAATTTCCATGCCGTAGCGTATATCGGGCTTATCTGAGCCGAAACGCTCCATTGCGTCCTTGTAGCTCATTCTCTCGAATTTACTCTCAAGCTCAACGCCTAAAACGTCCTTCCAAATTCTCTGCATCAGACCCTCGTTTATCTCAAGGATATCCTCAACGTCAACGAAGGAAAGCTCCATATCAATCTGGGTAAACTCAGGCTGACGGTCAGCGCGCAAATCCTCGTCTCTGAAGCAGCGCGCAAGCTGAATATAGCGGTCAAAGCCGGAGAGCATTAAGAGCTGCTTGTAAATCTGAGGCGACTGGGGAAGCGCGTAGAAACAGCCCTTGTGAATTCTTGAGGGAACAAGGTAATCGCGGGCGCCCTCGGGAGTGGACTTCATCATCATGGGCGTTTCGATTTCGATAAAGCCGTTTTCGTAGAAATAATCCCTTGCGCTTTTTGCAACCTCATTACGTAGCATAATATTCCTCTGGAGGGGTCTGCGGCGCAAATCGAGATAGCGGTACTTAAGTCTTAATTCCTCGTTGGTGTTCAAATCGTCAACAATCTCAAAGGGAGTGGTTTCAGCCTTTGAGAGAATTCTGAGGTCGGTAACGAAAAGCTCAATATCGCCTGTGGGGATTTCGGTGTTCTTGGAGCTTCTCTCGCGGACGGTTCCGACGGCGCAGAGAACGTCCTCGCTTCTGAGGGTTTGAGCTTTTTCAAAAATTACTCTCTCGGTGCTGTCGTCGAAAGCAAGCTGCATAATGCCTGTGCGGTCGCGAAGGTCCGCGAAAACAAGCTGACCTAAGTCGCGCTGCTTCTGTACCCAACCGCAGAGGGTAACCTCCTTGCCTATGTCAGCGGTGCGAAGTGTACCGCAGTAGTTTGTTCTTTTGAGTCCGGTCATAAATTCTGCCATATCTAAAAATCCTTTCGAGGTTTAGTTAAATTTATTTTCGCTTGCAAGGAGAATAGCCATGAAGTCCTGCATGAAATTCTCCCCTAATCTTATTTCGGTTTTCTCGGAGGTTTCCATATTCTTAAGCTGAGCCTTTTGCTCCGCGATTTCGTTATCGCCTAAAACAAGGGTGAACTTTGCGCCGATTTTATCAGCGTATTTCATCTGAGCCTTTAAGCCTCTGCCCACAATATCAAAATGAGCCTCTAAGCCGGCTTCTCTGAGAGTCTTCACCGTCTTGAACGCATTTATCTCAGCCTCTTTGCCTAAGGCGGCAATATAGAGAACGGGCTTGTCCGGAGCGGGAATTTCTATTCCCTGCGCCTCCATAACCATAAGCAGTCGCTCAAGACCTATTGCAAAGCCTAAAGCCGGGAGAGGATTTCCTCCTAACTCCTCAATAAGACCGTTGTAGCGGCCGCCGCCGCATACCGTAGACTGTGCGCCGATACCCTCGGCGATAAATTCAAAAACCGTGTTGGTGTAGTAGTCAAGTCCGCGGACAATAGAGGGGTTGACGGTATATTTGACCTCTGCTGCGTCAAGGTAGGTCTTGACGGCGGAGAAGTGGCTTTCACAGTCCTCGCAGAGAAAGTCGATAATCTTGGGGGCGTCCTTAGCAATCTCCTTGCAAATGGGACTCTTGCAGTCAAGAATTCTCATGGGGTTTTTCTCAAGCCGGGAGTGGCAGGTGCCGCAGAGGTTTTCCTTTTTGCTTTCAAAGTATTCCTTGAGAGCCCTGTGGTATTCTGCTCTGCACTTGGGACAGCCGATAGAGTTAATCTCCAGGCGAAGGTTCTTAAGCTGTAATCTTTCAAAGATAGAAGCTCCTGCGCAGATAAGCTCTGCGTCGGAGAGGGGGGAGTTTGCGCCGTAAACCTCCATGCCGAACTGATGGAATTCGCGCTGACGTCCTGCCTGCGGCTTTTCGTAGCGATAGCAGGTTGTGAAGTAGTTTGCCTTAATGGGAAGTCCTTCGTTTACTAAAGCGTGTTCAAGAAGCGCCCTTGCCGAGCCTGCCGTTCCCTCAGGTCTTAGGGGGAGGGATTCGCCGCCCTTAGTTTCGAAGGTGTACATCTCTTTCTGCACAACATCGGTGCCCTCGCCTACACCTCTTACGAAAAGAGCAGTCTGCTCAAAGACAGGGGTGCGAATTTCCTTAAAGCCGAAAACTCTCGCTTCGTCTGCAAGAACTTTTTCGACAAACTGCCATTTATAGGAGTCACGGGGCAAAATATCCTCGGTACCCTTGATTTTTTTAATGAGCTGTGCCAATTAAATCATCCTTTTTGAAGTTATCAATATTTATACAGGGTAATTATAGCACAAAGATACCCAAAATAAAAGAGATTTTTCACAAAAAAGAAGCCCCCTTTTTTAGAAAAGGGGACTCCACAGAGCGAAAACATCGCCTGAGTATTATGATATTAGGCTTAAGCAGTTAAAAGGTGAAATCCTCGGCAACCTCGTCTTTCTTCTGAGAAATTTCCTCTGTGTCGTTGACGACAGCGTCAGCTGCGACGTCTGCGGTTTCCTTTTCGGGCTCATCCTCTGCGAGAGAGTCTAAAATGTCGTGGATTTTTGAGAGTGTGTCCTCGGCGGTTTCCTTGGTTTCGGGGTCGTTTTCAAGCTCCTTTTTGATAGCCTTGAAAATGGCGCGGTCCTGTTCGCGGGTGAGGGTGATTTTATCCTTAGCGACAGATTTCTTTAGGCTGTCTGCCTTTTTCTTTGCCTTTTCCTGAAGGTCTTT
>JAQXHW010000125.1 GCA_029007475.1 Oscillospiraceae bacterium
AATTATAGTGCATTTTATTTTCAATAAAGAGGTGTTCAGAATGTGTTCTTGTAACTGCAAAAAAAGTGACCTTTCGCTGCTCGCTCCCGTCCTCTCGGAGTACGCAAGTCAGAAAGGCGCATTAATTACAATTCTTCAGAAGGCACAGGATATCTACGGCTATCTCCCCACCGATGTAATCTATCATATAGCCGAGAAAACAGGCAACACTCCCGCAAAGGTAATGGGCGTTGCCACCTTCTACACTCAGTTCAGACTCACCCCCGTGGGAAAGTATATGATTATGCTCTGTAAGGGTACCGCCTGCCACGTAAACGGCGCCGAGAGAATTGAGTCCGCTATCTGCGAGGAGCTTTCCATCAGCGACGGCGAAACTACCGAGGACGGACTTTTTACCCTGAAGTGCGTTGCGTGCCTGGGCTGTTGCTCACTCTCCCCGGTTATGATGATAAACGAGGACACCTACGGCTCTCTGACTCCCGAAAAGGCAATTAATATTCTCCGCGAAATCCGCGCAAAGGAGGAAACTCAGGCATGATTATTAAAGTTGGTCAAGGCTCCTGCGGAATTGCCGCAGGCGCAGGAAAGGTTTTTGCCGCTTTAGAAAAAGAAATTGCAGGCAGAAACGCAAATATCGAGCTTACTACCGTAGGCTGTATCGGTATGTGTTACCTTGAGCCTATCGTAGATTTATACGAGGGCGACGCTCTTGCTGCCCGTCTTGTAAACGTTACCGCCGAAAACGCAGCCGCTATTGTTGAAGCCGCCGAAAGCCACGATTTATCCGGTGTTGAAAACCTTAAAATTACCGAGGACGACGAGGCATTTCTCTCTCAGCAGACAAGAATCGCTTTAAGAAACTGCGGAATTATCGACCCCGAAAACATTGAAAGCTACATAGAGAAAAACGGCTACAAGGCTATTGAAAAGGTACTCTCAATGACTCCCGAGGAAGTAATTGAGGTAATAAAAACCTCCGGTCTTGCAGGCCGCGGCGGCGCAGGCTTCCCCACCTGGTTTAAGTGGAACGCCGCACGTCAGTCCGCCGGAGAGGAAAAATATCTTATCTGCAACGCCGACGAGGGCGACCCCGGCGCATTTATGGACAGAGCCGTTATCGAGAGCGACCCCCACAATCTCATTGAAGGTATGCTTATCGGAGCTTACGCAATCGGCGCAAAAGAGGCTATCGTCTATGTTCGTGCAGAGTATCCTCTTGCTATCAAAAGACTTACCAAAGCAATTCATGACGCCGAGGAAAAAGGCTTCTTAGGCGACAATATTTTAGGAAGCAATTTCTCCTGCAAAATGCGAATTAAGGCAGGCGCAGGCGCCTTTGTTTGCGGTGAGGAAACCGCACTTATCGAGTCCTTAGAGGGCTCAAGAGGTATGCCCCGCTTAAAGCCTCCCTTCCCCGCTCAGAGCGGTTACTGGGAGAAGCCCTCCAACATCAACAACGTTGAAACCTTTGCTAACGTGCCTTGGATTCTCCTAAACGGCGGCGAAGCCTTCTCCGCTATGGGTACGGAAAACAGCAAGGGCACGAAGGTTTTCGCCCTTACCGGTAAAATCAAAAAGGGCGGCCTTGTTGAAATCCCCATGGGCAAAACTCTCCGCCACGTTATCTTCAATATCGGCGGCGGAATTAAGGATGACAAAAAGTTCAAAGCCGTACAGATGGGCGGTCCCTCCGGCGGCTGTATCCCCGAGGAGCTTTTGGATACCGTCATCGACTATCGCGCTTTAGGAGCAACAGGCGCAATCATGGGCTCCGGCGGTATGGTTGTAATGGACGAGAGCACCTGCATGGTTTCCATGGCAAAGTTTTTCCTTGACTTCACCGCTAAGGAAAGCTGCGGAAAATGCGTACCCTGCCGAATCGGTACAAAGAGAATGCTTGAAATTCTCACCCGTATCACCGAGGGCAAGGGAAAAGAGGGTGACGTTGAGCTGCTTACCGAGCTTTGTGAATCTATCAAGGACGGCGCGCTCTGCGGCTTAGGTCAGACCGCTCCCAACCCTGTACTCACTACAATCCGCTATTTCAGAAACGAGTATGACGCACACATCAACGACAAGAAATGTCCTGCCGGCGAATGTGTAAATCTCATAAATTACCAAATTGACGAAACTGCCTGTAAGGGCTGTACCCTCTGCGCTAAGAAATGTCCTGCTCAGGCTATTGAGGGTACTCTCAAAAATCCCCATACAATTATTACCGACAAGTGCATCAAGTGCGGTCAATGTATAAACGTCTGCAAGTTCGGTGCAGTTAAGAAATTCTAAGGAGGTGTCACTATGAACGAAATTAAACTTACAATCAACGGAAAACTTCTCACAGCGAGTAAGGGTGACACAGTTTTAGACGTTGCAAAGAAAAACGGCATTGAAATCCCCACCCTCTGCCACCACGAGAGCGTTAAGGTTTACGGAGCCTGCTCCCTCTGCCTTATTGAAGCCGAGGGAACTCCCAAGCTCCTGAGAGCCTGCAGCACAAAGGTCTCTGACGGCATGGTAATAAATACCGAGAGCGAGAGAGTTGTTAAGGCAAGGAAAGTAGCTTTAGAGCTTCTTATGAGCGACCATGTGGGAGACTGCGTTGCCCCCTGCGCCCTCAACTGTCCTGCCGGTACCGATTGCCAGGGCTATATTAAGGCAATAGCAAACGGCGACGACAGAGAGGCTGTAAAAATCATTAAGGAGAAGCTGCCTTTACCTGCTTCTATCGGACGTGTTTGTCCTCATCCCTGCGAGTCTAACTGCCGCAGAGCTTTAGTTGAAGAGCCTATGTCCATAGCCTTTATGAAGTATTTTGCCGCCGACAACGACCTGAACTCAAGCACCCCCTTCATGCCTGAAAAAGCAGCCGCAACCGGCAAATCCGTTGCCGTTTTGGGCGGTGGTCCTGCAGGTCTTACCGCTGCTTACTTCTTGGCAAGTATGGGTCATAAAGTCACCGTTTTTGATAAAATGCCCAAGATGGGCGGTATGCTTCGCTACGGTATTCCCGAATACAGACTCCCCAAGACTGTTTTAGATAAAGAAATCGCACTCATTGAGTCTTTGGGTGTTGAGATGAAAAACAATGTTAAAATCGGCTCTGATATCACTTTTGCCGAAATCAGAGAGAGTCACGACGCTACCTTAGTTGCTATCGGCGCATGGAGCTCCATGTCTACCCGTACAAAGGGCGAGGAGCTTGAGGGCGTTGTAGGCGGTATTGACTTCCTGCAGAAAGTCGCTCTCGGCGAGGAAACCGGCATGGGCAAAAACGTAGCTGTTGTAGGCGGCGGCAACACCGCCATGGACGCCTGCCGTACTGCCGTACGTTTAGGTGCGGAGAACGTATATGTTATTTACCGCAGAACAAGAGCCGAAATGCCTGCTGAGGATATCGAAATCAAGGAAGCTATGGAGGAAGGTGTCGAGTTCAAATTCCTCACCAACCCCGATGAATACTTGGGAGAAAACGGCAAGGTAACCCAGGTTAAGCTTCAGGTTATGGAATTAGGCGAGCCTGACGCCTCCGGCAGACGTGCTCCCGTTCCCGTAGAGGGCAAGTTTGAAATTCTCGATATTGATACGGTTATTGCCGCTATCGGTCAGAAGGTCAACCCCACGGGCTTTGAGGAAATCGAGCTTAACTCTCGCGGTATTATTGCCGCCGATGAGTTCACCTTCCGCACAAATCTCGCGGATGTATTCGCCGTAGGCGACGCAACCAACCGCGGCGCATCCATAGCTATTGCCGCTATCGGCGAAGCAGAAAAAGCCTCAAAGGTAATTGACTCCTTCCTCAAGGGCGACGTAGTTCCCTATATAAAACCCTTTGTTTCCGAGAAAACCGTCACCGCTGAGGATTTAGCCCATAAAGAGAAAATTGCCCGCGCAAAAATGCCCCACAGAAGTCCCGAGGAACGCAAAAACGATTTCAAGGAAGTCAACCTCGGCTTCAGCGAGGAAGGAGCAAGGAATGAAGCTAAGAGATGCCTTGAATGCGGCTGTCACGATTACAAGGATTGCTCTCTCATCCGCCACGCAAACCGCTACGAGATACATCCCGAGCGCTTCGAGGGTGTTCCCCACAGAGGCTTTATGGAAACCCGACTTCTTTCTATCGAGAGAAACCAGAACAAGTGTATTCTCTGTAACCTCTGTGTACGCACCTGCGAGGAGGTTGCAAAGAAAGGCATTTTAGGCCTCGTCGGCAGAGGCTTCGACACCGTTATTAAGCCTGAATTTAACTCACCCGATGTAATTGCAGACTGCAAAAACTGCAAAAAATGCTTTGAAATCTGCCCCACAGGAGCACTCAAGCTCCTGTAAGCAGGAATCTTTACGAAAAAGCCCACAGTCCTAAAAACTGTGGGCTTAATTTTTTTCTGTTAAGTTTTCCTCTTTTGCGGTAT
>JAQXHW010000126.1 GCA_029007475.1 Oscillospiraceae bacterium
AAAGCTTGGCACTCCTGCAAAGATTTACTACAAATTTGAAGGTAACAATACCTCAGGCTCACACAAACTTAATTCTGCAATCGCTCAGGCATATTACGCTAAGAAACAAGGTCTTAAAGGCGTAACAACTGAAACCGGTGCAGGTCAGTGGGGTACTGCTCTTTCTATGGCTTGTTCTTACTTTGACCTTGACTGCAAGGTATATATGGTAAAATGTTCTTACGAGCAAAAGCCTTTCAGACGCGAGGTTATGCGTGTTTACGGTGCTTCCGTTACTCCTTCTCCCTCAACCGAAACCGAAATAGGAAGAAAGATTTTGGAGGAGCATCCCGGAACCACAGGTTCACTGGGCTGCGCTATTTCCGAGGCTGTTGAAATGGCAACCACAACCGAAGGCTATCGTTATGTTTTAGGCTCTGTTCTCAATCAGGTGCTTTTGCATCAGACCGTTATCGGTCTTGAGACAAAGGCTGCTCTGGATAAATACGGCATTAAACCCGACATTATTATCGGCTGTGCAGGCGGCGGCTCCAATTTGGGCGGATTAATTTCTCCCTTTGTCGGTGAACAGCTTAAGGGCAAGGAAAAATACAGATTCATTGCAGTAGAGCCCGCCTCTTGTCCCTCGCTTACCCGCGGTAAATATGTCTATGACTTCTGCGATACAGGTAGGGTTTGTCCTCTTGCTAAGATGTACACCCTTGGCAGCGGTTACATTCCCTCTCCCAGCCACGCAGGAGGTCTCAGATATCACGGCATGAGTTCTCTTCTTTCCGAGCTTTACGACCAGGGAATTTTAGAGGCAACTTCCGTTAAGCAGACTGATGTATTTGCTGCTGCCGAGCAGTTTGCAAGAGTTGAGGGAATCCTTCCTGCACCGGAGAGCAGTCATGCAATCAAAGTTGCCATTGATGAGGCATTAAAATGCAAGGAGACCGGCGAGGAAAAGACCATTGTATTCGGTCTCACAGGTACAGGTTACTTCGATATGGTTGCTTACGAAAAATTCCATGACGGCGTTATGGATGACTATATTCCTACAGATGAGGAAATTGAAGAAGCTCTCAAAAACACGCCGAAATTCGATTAAAGGAAGCTTTCTATGAGTAAAAAAGCTTTGGTTGCTCTAAGCGGCGGCGTTGACAGCGCCGTGTGTGCCTACATTCTCAAGGAGAGAGGATATGAGGTGACGGGAATCATGCTTCGCCTATACGATAAGCCTGATTCCATCGATTTAGAGGATGCAAAGTCCGTCTGCGAAAAACTGAATATTCCCCTTGTGAATCCCGACTACAGACAGGAGTTTCGTGAGCTTGTAATAAACCGCTTTGCTCAGGATTATGTAAACGGAAAAACTCCCAACCCCTGTGTTGACTGCAACAGATATGTAAAGCTTCCCTTTGTGTTTAAGTACGCTGAGGAGAAGGGCTTTGACTATGTGGCTACGGGACATTACGCAAGGGTGAAATATGACGAAAACAGAGGAAAATATCTTCTTCTTCGCGGTGAGGACAGAAAAAAAGACCAAAGCTACGTCCTCTATAATCTAAAGCAAAAAGAGCTTTCCAGGCTTCTCTTGCCAATAGGTGAGATTACTAAAGATAAAGTCCGCGAAATAGCCGAGAGAGAAAATTTCTCAGTTGCTCATAAATCCGACAGTCAGGACATCTGCTTTATTGAGGGAGATTACTATGACTTTCTCAAGAATGAATGCGGAGTAACCTTGATACCGGGCGATTTCATAAATAAGGACGGCAGAGTATTAGGCAAGCATAAGGGCGCCGTGTGCTATACCCGAGGTCAGCGCAAAGGCTTAGGTTTAGCGCTTCCCGAGCCCATGTACGTTGTGGCAAAGGATATGGAGAAAAACACCGTAACCTTAGGCTTTAACGATGACCTGATGAGCTGTGAAGTTCTTTCGCAAGAGGTTAATCTTATTTCTGTTGACGAAATAAACGAGCCTTTAGAGGTTACCGCAAAGGTCCGCTATAATCAGGTCGACACCGAAGCGGTTGCCACTATGGAAAAGGGCCTGCTCAAGGTTGTTTTCAAATATCCCCAGAGAGCCGTAACAGAGGGCCAGTCCTTAGTGCTTTATAGGGGAGACGAGGTTTTAGGCGGCGGAAAAATCATATAAAACACTTAAAGCATCAGCTTCACTTATAGAGCTGATGCTTTCCTTTTTTCGGTATTTTTGTGAGGAGTATATTTATTGCCGCCGAGAGTAAACCGCCGCAGAAAACTGCCAATAAAATAAGCCATGGTTTGTGCATCTTATATGCGCTCAGAAAACCTCCCGTAAGGTTTTCTGCTCCTGCAGAAAACATATAGGTAAGGTATGATGAGAGTATAGAGCCTAAGGAAAAGCTAAGAACCGCCTTAAAGGGATGAAGCAGGTAG
>JAQXHW010000127.1 GCA_029007475.1 Oscillospiraceae bacterium
CGTCCTGTGCAGTAAAAGCCATTTTATGTCAATCCTTTCAAAAGTTATATTTACTAATAAGAAATTACTCTGCTGCTTCTTCTTCGGTTTCCTCTGTCTCAACAGCAGCAGCGCCCATCTGGCCCTCTCTGCCCTCGATAACAGCAGAAGCCATAGCACCTGCGATTAACTTAACAGCGCGGATAGCGTCATCGTTGCCGGGGATTACGTAGTCAACCTCATCGGGGTCGCAGTTTGTGTCAACGATAGCAACAACGGGAATACCGAGCTTGTGAGCCTCAGAAACGGCAATCTTCTCTTTTCTGGGGTCAACAATGAAGAGTGCGCCGGGCATTTCTTCCATATCCTTGATACCGCCGAGGAACTTCTCGAGCTTCTCGATCTCAAGGTTTAGCTTGATAACTTCCTTCTTGGGAAGAAGATCAAATGTGCCGTCAGCCTCCATTGCGCGAAGCTGCTTGAGTCTGCCGACTCTTCTGCGGATGGTTGTGAAGTTTGTGAGCATACCGCCGAGCCAACGAGCGTTTACATAGTAAGCGCCTGCACGCTCAGCCTCTTCCTTGATGCTGTCCATTGCCTGCTTCTTTGTGCCGACAAAGAGAACTGACTTACCTTCAGCAGAAAGGTCACGAACAAAGCTGTAAGCGTCCTCGAGCTTCTTAACTGTTTTCTGAAGGTCGATAATGTAGATACCGTTTCTCTCGGTAAAGATGTACTCGGACATCTTGGGGTTCCATCTTCTTGTCTGGTGACCGAAATGAACACCTGCTTCAAGAAGCTGTTTCATAGATACTACTGACATGTTTATTCCTCCTAAGGTTAAACCTCCGACAGACTCTTGAATTTTGCCGCTAATACTGAAGTTTTGGGCTTCAATACACCAAATGGGCAAGCCTGCCGTGCGTAGTGCCTAAATATTTTACCAAAAACTTTTGCTAAAGTCAAGGATTTTCTTTAGGTTTTATCGAGTTTTTGCGATTTTTTGTCTCAACAAAATATCAACATATTTTGAACGTGAATTAGGTTTTTCCGCCTTACCTGTCAAGTTTAGAAATTTATATATAGATATTCCCTATTATATCCTGAAAATCCGCAAAGAAAAGCAGCCGCTTTCGCGACTGCTTCAAAGATTGCGTATTATGTCGTTTCAGATGATTACCATCTGTCGAAGAATCTGTGGCTGTTGTGCTCAACAACGAACTCCTGTGACTCATGCCATCCGCTTACGCAGAGGTTCGGTGCGTAGAAGTACAGGATTCTGTGCTGAACTACTGCGCCGCCTTCGTCAAAAATGAACTCGATTGCATCGAGAACGTCCTGGTTAGGAGCCATGTGAAGTGAACCGTAGTAACCACAGCTTGTTCTTACTGATTCAACTGTGGGATAACCGTCGGCAATCATGGTGTCACGGATAGCCTGAGCTACAAGTGCTGCACCGATATAACCTTCGGCACCTGCCTCACCCATTACAAGACGTCCGAGGATGTCTCTGTCGTAAGCGTCAAGCGTTACGCTGTAGCTAACATATTTGGGGTCGGGGTTTGAGATATTAAGAAGATACTTGCCGCCTGTTGCGGGAGCTGAAGTTGCAGCTGCGGGCTTCTTTACTGTCTCCACAGGTGTTTCTGCTGCCTGCTGAGCCTGCTTTTCTGCCTCTGCTGCCTCAGTCTCTTCGATATCAGCGAGAGTTTCCTCTGTATTTTTCTTAGCTGCGTCGAATGCCTGGGCTCTGAGTACTGTCTCTGCACTACTCTTATCAGCGAGAATCTGATTAGCCTTGAAGGTTGATTCGTTTAAGATTTCCTCTGTTGCTTCTGTGCTGCTGACTACTACGGGGCTTGTAGTTTGTGCGCTTACAAAAAAAGCTGCACAGGGAATAATTGCGATTGTTGCGATGAGTGATAATGATATTACAGCAGCAAACCTTTTGAAATTACTATTCAAAAATTCGTCCTCCTTATTTCCGGGATGCAATATTATTAGTATCGCGCACACCTCTTTATGAAGTGCTCCCATGACAACTCAGCCGAAAATGTCACGTCGGAATGACAGCACCAAGTCCCTTCAGGCGGGATCATAAATTTTGGGTATCTATTCCGATTTTCGAAAGCGTTGCTTTTTAGCATTTCGCTAAATCACACAATCTTGAGTATGATTAAACCATATTATTTCAAAAATTGCAAAAAAGTTACAAAAGAATTATAATTCTGTTTTCGAATTATAATCAACTTATATTTCTTTTTTAGAATTATATTTCGTGAATTTATACAAAATTTTTATTCATATTTCGTCACTGTTGCGAAAGGGCACAAACTTTCAAAAGTCGCAGATTAGCTAAAATATTTTAGTTTCTTTGTCTTTTTTTGTGATATTTTGATATTATTACAGACCAAGATGGTATCTTCGCCTATTAATTCAATATCTTGCCATGGGATTATTATATCCTCGTTTCTGCCCAATATGCCGAATAATCGAGGCTTTCCGTAAACTATTACCGACTTTACCTGTGAGGTACAGGTGTCAACCTCAACGTCATCGACAAATCCAATTCTAACTCCGTTTTGGCTGTTTATTACCTCCTTGTGTCTTAAATCTACTACTCTGCAAAGCATATTTTCACCCTTTCCCCTGTCCGTACACCATATATCTATTCGCCGCACTCCCTTATTATTACATTTAATATATAGTCTTTTGTTTGCAGTTTATGACGAATAATGAATTTTTTGTGATATATATTGAAAAAATGCTTTCTTGTGGTAAAATAGGCAGTATGGAGGCGAGTTATGAATACGATTTTTAAGAACAAACCAATATCTCTGAATAATAAAATATACAACGCTCTGCTTTATCTTCTATCAATCGCCGCCACAGCACCTATGCTGATGCCTGTTGTTGTCGGCTTTATGAGTAACTTTACGAGAGTTGAGATTTCTCCTATATACCTAATCTTCAGGGGTCTTGCCGCTATCGCGATTATTCTTGCCGTGAATGTATTTGTTATTAACGGAAACACATCCTTCTTTTTATTTGCAGGAATTTTGACAACCATAACGGTTGTGTTTCCGCTTATTGAAAATATAAACACCTTATCGGCTCAGATTGCTTTCTCCCAAAAGTACGGCATGAATATTGATTTATCTCAATATCTTCTTACTGTGATTGAATACTCCCTATTCTTTCTTGTTAGCCTTATTACTACGCTTTACTCAGTCGGCTTTTTCAGATTCCCTGTAGTTGTTATGGCACTGAGTCTGCCTGCAGCCATTGCCGCTCAATATGACGTTATTGTTAGGGCTGTTAAGTTTGAAATGGGATTATACGATGTTCTGTGCTTTGCCTGTACGGTTACGGCTTCACTAATCCCCTTAGTCCTTGTGCTTGCCTGTAAGAATTCTAAAATTACAAAAAGCAAAAAATACTCCCCAAAGAGGTACGCCTGATGAAAATATTAAAGAACCCTGTTTTCACAGAGGAGAAAAAGCTTCCCGTTGCCATTATTTGCGTAGGAGTTTTAGCCCTGCTTCTCTCGTTTATTAACATAACCTTTAATTTCGCCGCTGAGGTCTCTTACGTTGCTGTCAGCTTCAATAAGCTGGCATCGGTTATCTCGATTTTCCCCCTTGCATGGTGTTTAAGCACGGTGCTCCTTATGAAAACAAAAAAGGTATTCTTCGCAAAGCTGCCTGCTTATGTTTCCTGCGCAATGCTTGTACTCGCATACATTCTTTTCTTTATCCTTAAAGGGCAAGAGAATGTGGTAACCAACTTATTCTTATTTATGGTCTTGGTTTTGGCTGTTTACCCCCTGATTGTTGCAACCCTCACCTTTGAGGGCAGAATCTACAATAGAGTTTTCGCTGTGGTTTTTACTGCCGTGCTCATAGTTGTTTGTGTTGCTTCTTTCATTGTGATTTCCATATATCTTAAAACTGTTGATACGCTTCTCTTTGTGCCCACACTCCTGTATGTAATGCTCCTGCTTATGGTTTTATCCTTTAAGTTAGAGCCCTTAAAGAAGAAAAATACAAACGAACCCGTAAACAACAATCTATAAATGCAAAGCATCCGCCTGCAAATCACAGACGGATGCTTTCCTTTTTACACGGACATATTAATATACTATCAAATTCTTAAAGTTGTTTTCGAGGGTTTCTCGCGTTACTCCTTCAAAGCTGGAGTCAACTAAATCCACAAGAAGAAAATTATCCACGCTTTTGGCGGTATTCACCTTCATGGTTTTATTCCGCTGTAACTCATGCTTTCGTGTTTCGGTCATGGAGCGAGCTTTTTCGGGAGTATCAAACTTATAAATATATATCATATGGTCAATATTTCCTGCATCATCAAAAATGACTGTCCAAATATAAGCGTCATAGTAATTTATTACAAGTATATTATCATCGGTTACAAGATTTTCAATATCCTCAGCGCTCTTAAGAGAATACACCAAGTTTATATTTACATCTTCCCCTGCATTTGTATCAAGCCCTTTCACGCTGGAGTTACATCCCCAGAGCGTGCAAAACATAGCGGCTACTGCGAGGAAGAACGCAACAGCCTTTACTGTCATATAATTTTTCATAATGCCACCCAATTTATAGTAAAAAATTTTTATCGGAGCACAAGGTATTGACTGCCTTTTACTCAGAGTAAAAATTTGAATATTTTTAAGGAAGTTTTCCTAAGTTAAGCAAAATCCCTCTTTAGTGTATGAATGAGTTTAACATTAAAGTCCACATTTTTCAAACAACAATATTGTAAAAAAAATGACGTCTGTGTTACTATGCACAGACGTCATTTATTTTCTTATATAGAATTATATCAGTAGTCGTGAGCCTCTTTCAAAACCATATCCTTAACCTTCATAAGCCGAGTTTGGGTTGAACGCTCGTTTTCATCAAGCTTCATGGTAATAAAGCGAATCATCTCACGGGTTTCGGGAATCATAACATGCTCAAGAGCATTTACTCTACGTCGGGTTTTCTCAATCTCCGAACTCAAAAGCTGGCAGGATTTCTCAACCTCGGCAAGCCGGAGCATATCGGGAAGCACCGCTGAGAGAGAGGCTACCGCATCGTCTAAATCCGCAGAGGTGAAAGCAAAACCATAGGAGTAGATATCATTTTCGTCACTTGTTCGTGTATTTATCTTATATACGGGGATATCCAGGCTCATTACGTTTCTATATGAAACGTCAAGATATACCTCCTGCTTAGGGGCAAGCATTGAGGTACGCAAGGTCTGCTCGTTCATTGAAGCCGAAGCCAAAACAAAGTTTTTGTTGGCATCCTTAATTGCTGCTTCAACCTTAGCTCTTAACTGTTTGTTTAGACGTGCCATATCAAGAAACTGACGCATAAGCTCATCACGCTTATCCTTTAGGAGCTTGTGGCCGCGAACGGCGGTTGTGAGCTTCTTTTTTAGGCGAGTCAGTTCCATTCTTGTAGGATTAACTCGGGTAATAGCCATTTAAGTCACCCTTACTTTTTATCGTAGTACATATCGAGGTATTTATCGTCAATTCTCTTAAGCTCAGAGCGGGGAAGGATTCTCAAAAGCTCCCATCCTAAATCAAGAGTTTCCTCAATGCTTCGGTCGGTGTTATAGCCCTGAGAGACATATCTGTTCTCAAATTCATCGGCAAACTTTGCATAGAGCTTGTCGATGTCTGTTAATGCCGCCTCGCCCAAGATTACCATAAGCTCCTTTGCGTCCTTACCTCTTGCATAAGCTGAGAAAAGCTGGTTCATGGTATTGGAATGGTCGGCACGGGTTTTGCCCTCGCCTATTCCTTTATCTTTAAGACGTGAAAGCGAAGGGAGTACGTCAACAGGAGGGGTTACGCCCTTGCGGTAAAGCTCACGGGAAAGTATAATCTGACCCTCGGTGATATAGCCGGTAAGGTCGGGAATCGGGTGAGTCTTGTCATCCTCAGGCATAGTGAGAATAGGAATAAGAGTAATAGAGCCTTTCTTGCCCTTTTGACGTCCTGCCCTCTCATAAAGAGAAGCAAGGTCGGTATACATATATCCGGGATAGCCGCGTCTGCCGGGAACTTCCTTTCTCGCAGCAGAAACCTCTCTCAGAGCGTCGGCGTAGTTTGTGATATCCGTGAGGATTACAAGAACGTGCATATCCTCCTCAAATGCAAGATACTCAGCAGCGGTAAGAGCCATTCTCGGAGTTGAAATTCTCTCGATTGCAGGGTCGTTGGCAAGGTTAATAAACATAACCGTTCTGTCAATAGCGCCTGTTTCCTTGAAGCTTTCAACGAAATAGTTAGACTCCTCGAAGGTAATACCCATAGCGGCGAAAACTACCGCAAAGGGCTCGTTTGTGCCTCGAACCTTTGCCTGGCGGGCAATCTGTGCGGCTAAGTTGGAATGAGGAAGTCCCGAAGCTGAGAAAATAGGGAGCTTCTGACCTCTAACCAAGGTATTAAGTCCGTCAATAGCGGAAACACCTGTCTCAATAAATTCCTGAGGATAGTTTCTTGCGGCAGGATTCATGGGGAGTCCGTTAATATCAAGCCTTTTAACAGGGAGAATTTCGGGACCGCCGTCAATGGGTCTGCCCATACCGTCGAAAACTCTTGAGAGCATATCGTGAGATACGGAAAGCTCCATGCTTCTGCCTAAAAATCTAACCTTTGAGTCGGCAAGATTGATGCCGGCGGCGGAGTCAAAAAGCTGTACTAAAGCGTCGGTGCCGTTGATTTCAAGCACCTTACAGCGTCTTACCTCTCCTGAGGCAAGCTCGATTTCTCCCAGTTCATTATAGCTTACGTCCTGTACCTCGCGGACAAGCATCAGAGGACCTGCAACTTCCTGTATGGTTCTGTATTCTCTTGGCATATTAGTCCTCTCCTCCCTTTACAATTTCGTCAATCTCTTTATCGAGAGCGTGGAGAATTTCACTATATTGTTTTTCGGTATCTTCTGTCTTTACATACTTGAAGCGTCCGATTGACTCGCGCACATCCATAGAGATTAATTTTTCCACGGAAGCACCCTTCTTCATGGCTTCATTGGACTTATCAAAGAATGCAAGTACAAGCTCCATCATCATGAGCTGCTTACTCAGAGGTGTATAGGTATCGGTCTCATGGAATGCGTTTTGATGCAGGAAGTCCTCACGGATTGACCTTGCAGCCTCGAGCTTGAGTCTGTCAGGCGCTGAGAGAGCATCCATACCTACAAGCTTTACGAATTCCTCAAGCTCGGATTCCTCCTGAAGCAGATGCATAAGACGTGCTCTGCACTGCATCCAGCGAGGACTGATATTATCGTCAAACCACTTAGCCAAGGTATCAACATAGAGAGAATAGCTTGTCAGCCAGTTAAGAGCAGGAAAGTGTCTTTTATACGCAAGGGAGGAATCAAGTCCCCAGAACACCTTAACAATTCTAAGTGTTGCCTGAGAAACAGGCTCAGAGATGTCACCGCCGGGAGGAGATACGGCTCCTATTACGGAGAGGGTACCTACCCTATCAGTGGAATTGAGGGTTTCAACTCTTCCTGCGCGCTCATAGAACTGAGCAAGTCGAGAGCCGAGATATGCAGGGTAACCTTCCTCACCGGGCATTTCCTCAAGACGACCTGACATTTCTCTGAGAGCCTCTGCCCAACGTGAGGTTGAGTCTGCCATAAGAGCTACGGAGTAACCCATATCACGGAAGTACTCGGCGATAGTAATACCCGTGTATATTGACGCTTCTCGAGCCGCAACGGGCATATCGGAGGTATTGGCAATCAGCACAGTACGCTCCATAAGAGACTTGCCTGTTTTTGGGTCGATAAGCTCGGGAAATTCATTAAGAACGTCGGTCATCTCGTTACCGCGCTCACCGCAGCCGATATATACAACGATATCAGCCTCTGCCCACTTAGCAAGCTGGTGCTGAACAACGGTTTTACCTGAGCCAAAGGGTCCGGGTACTGCGGCAACACCACCCTTCGTAATGGGGAAAAGGGTGTCAATAACTCGCTGACCTGTAACAAGAGGTGT
>JAQXHW010000128.1 GCA_029007475.1 Oscillospiraceae bacterium
CTCGGAACTACAACCATGCCGCCGGGGTGCTGACCTGTGGTACGCTTAACGCCTGTAAAGCCCTTAGAGAGCCTATCCTCCTCAGCTTTTGAAAGGTGAAGTCCTCTCTCCTCCTCGTACTTCTTAACATAACCGAAAGCGGTTTTGTCCGCAAGAGTTGAGATTGTACCGGCTTTGAAAACGTTATCTTTACCGAAAAGCTCCTCTGTATATCTATGGGAGCTGGACTGATACTCACCCGAAAAGTTAAGGTCAATATCGGGGGTTTTATCGCCCTTGAAGCCTAGGAAGGTTTCAAAAGGAATTTCATGTCCGTCCTGATGTAAATGAGTACCGCACCTGGGACAATCCTTGGGAGGAAGGTCAAAGCCTGAACCGTAGGAGCCGTCCTCTATCCATTCGCTGTACTTGCAGTTGGGACAAATATAGTGGGGACAGAGGGGATTAACCTCGGATATACCGGAGATAGTAGCTACGAAAGAGGAGCCGACAGAGCCTCGGGAGCCTACCAAATAGCCATGCTTTTCTGAGTTAGCTACCAGCTTCTGTGCCGTCATATAAAGCACAGAGAAGCCGTAAGTATTGATGGAATGAAGCTCTTTTTCAAGTCGCTTCTGAACAATTTCAGGGAGAGGGTCGCCGTATTTTTCCTTAGCTCTCGCCCATGAGATTTCGTTTAGTTCTTTTTCTGCACCGTCAATGAACGGCGGGAAAGTACCCTCCGGGATAGGTCTTATAGCTTCAATGGAATCGGCGATTTTATTAGTGTTTTCAACTACGATTTCGTATGCCTTATCCTCACCCAAATACTCAAATTCTTTGAGCATTTCTGCAGTTGTTCTGAAATACAGCGGTGCCTGATTATCAACGTCGGAGTAACCCTGTCCTGCTTGCAGGATCTTTCTGTAATCAGCATCGTGAGGGTCGAGAAAATGTACGTCACAGGTGGCAACTACGGGGATACCAAGCTCCTCGCCTAAGCGTATAATAGTCCTGTTCATCTCATGGATGGCTTCAACGTCCTTGACATCGCCCTTATGTACCATGAACATATTGTTGCCGTCAGGCTGAATTTCCAGGTAATCGTAGTACGAAGCAATCTCCTTAAGCTGTCCCTCAGGTTTGCCGAGAAATACTGCTCGGTAAAGCTCACCTGCTTCACAGGCAGAGCCGATAATCAATCCCTCTCTGTGCTTATCAAGTACAGAACGCAGAATTCGAGGTTTCTTATAAAAATAGTCAAGATGAGCGTAGGAAATCAGCTTGTATAGATTTTTCAGACCAACTTTATTCTTAACAAGAATTATTTGGTGATACATAGGCAGCTTTTTGTAGTCGCCGCCCGAAATGCCTGTGTTAATCTCGGCTGTGGATTTAATATTAAAATCGCTCTTAAGTCTGTCGCAGAGGTTCTCAAATATTTTTGCTAAGATTTCCGCGTCGTCACAGGCTCTATGGTGGTTAAAATCAGGAAGTCTCAGGTATTTTGCCACCGTATCGAGCTTGACATTTTTGATATCGGGTAATATTGCACGGGATATTGCGACAGTATCAACAGAGGTAAACTCTCTTTCAATACCGAAACGCTCACAGGAGGCTTTGAGAAAAGACATATCAAAGGGTGCGTTATGGGCAACGAGTACCCTATCCCCTATAAATTCAAGAAAATCTCTCAGGGCATTTTCCTCGGTTGGAGCATCCTCAACCATGTAGTCGCTGATTCCCGTAAGCTCCGTAATCTTTGAAGGTATGGGAGTTTCGGGGTTTACGAAGGTTGAGAAGGTATCAACAGTTACTCCGTCCTTAATAAGCACAGCGCCGATTTCAATAATACGGTTTTTATTAGCTGAAAGACCTGTTGTTTCAAGGTCAAAGCAGACAAACTCGCCGTTTAAGGGTTCGTCCTTACTGCCTTCGACTACGTTTACTATGTCGTTTACAAAGTATGCCTCGGTGCCGTAAATAATCTTTATTGGCTTGTCGCTTTTGGCAAGCTTTGAGGCGGCATTCATAGCGTCAGGAAAGGCCTGAGCAACACCGTGGTCAGTAATGGCAATGGCGCTATGTCCCCAAGAAGCTGCGCGGTTAATTAAATCCGAAGCGGGAGTTAAGCCGTCGAGAGCCGACATGTTTGTGTGTAAGTGAAGCTCAACGCGCTTTTTGGGTGCGTTGTCTACAATCTTAAACTTCTCGGCGGTCATAATGCTCTTACAGCTGATTACATACTCCTTCATAAAGGGGTCAAGCTCGTAATCACCTTTTGCCACGATGGTCATACCGTTTTTAAGAGCCTCTAAGGGCTTGCACTCGGCTATGGGTGCAAATATTTTTAAGGTAACAGAGCTTGTGTAGTCAGTAATATAAAGGCTGATTATGTTCTTGTCTCCTGATTTGGTGACCTTTGTTTCCATGTTGAATATATCTCCCCAGACAGTAACCTTGCCGCTGTCGTAGGAGAGAGAGTTTATGGGCTGAGTTTTGGATTTGATTATTCTGCCCCAAAGAGGCTTTTGTGAGCCGGGATAAAGTGCAGGATAAAGGTGAGCCCCCTCACGGATTTCCATGGTTTGAGGAACTTTTGCTTCCGGTGATACATAGTTATTTTCAGCTTCAAGAAAATTCTCAAGAGCCTTGCGTTTCATACTTTCCTCATGTTTTTGCATGCTTTCCTTAAAAGCCTCATCCTCAGAGGTTACCTCGGTAACACCTGTAAATTCAACATCGCAGGCAACACCGAAACATGAGGAAATGATTCGCTTAATCTCAAGGTCTGCGCCTAAGGAGTGAAGCATCATCTCTCCTCCGTGGAAAATTTCTACCCTTAGGATATTATTGCTAAAGGTAGCCGTTGCCCCCTCCATTATCGCAGAAACAGAGGGTATTCTCTTTATTAGCTCTCGGCATAAAAAAGGAAATCTTTCGTGAGAAAAAGCGCTTTCGGGAAATCTCGGTATTATCTCGGCTTTTTCTAAATTGAGCTTTGAATTTGCGAGTAAGTCTTCAAAAGAATTAAGCTCGGCGCTATCTATAAACTCAGTAAAACGTACAGTAAAAATAACTGTACGCTTAGCTTTATTAATATTAACTTTTTCGATTTCACCTAAGGAAAGTCTTTCGGGTAAGGCTACCTCGGCATTTTTATACTGCTCTAAAAATTCAAGTAGACTTGTCATTTTTTACTCCGTGTTTTAATTATTCAATTACAGATTTTCAATTTCTTTCATAAGGGCTGATACAATCTCACCCTCGGGTACTTTATAGAGTATTTCTCCTTTTTTGAAAATAAGACCGCAGCCGTCGCCGCCGGCAACTCCCAAATCGGCTTCCTTAGCTTCACCGGGTCCGTTTACAGCACAGCCCATGACGGCTACCGAAATGTCTTTATTAACTCCTGCTAACTTCTCCTCTATTTCATTTGCCAAGGAGATTAAGTCAATTTTTGTTCGGCCGCAGGTGGGACAGGACACAAAGTTTATACCGCCTGTACGTTTTTCGCAGGCTTTAAGAAGCTGAATACCTGCCATAACCTCGCGAATAGGGTCAGCAGTTAGTGAGATTCGGATAGTGTCGCCTATTCCCTCCATGAGTAAAGTGCCGATTCCTGCAGAGGACTTAATTAAACCGCTGAATTCCGTGCCAGCTTCGGTGACTCCTAAATGGAGAGGATAATCACATCTCCCCGAAGCTAAGCGATAAGCGTCAACTGTTGTGGCAACCGATGAGGATTTCATTGAGAGAACTATATCGTTGAAATCGAATTTTTCAAGCAAAGATGCGTGATATAGCGCGCTGTCGCAGAGTGCTTCAGCGGTAGGATGACCGTACTTTGCGAGAATAGATTTCTCTAAGGAGCCGGAATTTACTCCGATTCTAATGGGTATATTTTTGCTTTTACAGGCATCTGCTACTGCTTTTACTCTTGAGTCGTCACCGATATTGCCGGGGTTAATTCGGATTTTATCAACTCCTGCCGCCACACATTCCAAAGCGATTTTGTAATCAAAATGGATATCGGCAACGATAGGTACCGAAACGGCCTCTTTTAAGGCAGAGATAAGTCCTACGCACTGAGCCGTTGGTACTGCGGCGCGGATAATATCACAGCCTGCGGCTTCGAGTTTTTTTGCCTGTGAAACGCTTGCTTTAATATCTGTTGCAGGAATACTGAGCATTGACTGAACGGAGATTTTTGAGCCGCCGCCGATTTCAACATTTCCTGCCTTAACTCTTATTTTAGATGCCATAATAGCCACCTCAGAATATCAACTGGAATATATCCTTAAAAGTAATAATTAGAGTAAAACCTAAGAGAATAACAAGACCGGCGCCGTTGATAACGGCTTCTACCTTGCGCGGCACCGGTTTCTTGAAGATTCCCTCGATAATCAGCATTAAGAATCTTCCGCCGTCAAGAGCCGGGAAAGGAAGCATATTAACTACACCTAAGTTTACGGAAATGAGCATCATAACATAGACGATATTCATAACCGCGTCACCGAAGCTCGACTTTAGACCTTCCTGCGCAACCTGTACTGTAACCGAAGCGGCTCCCACAGGACCGGAAACATCGCTTATGCCGAACTGACCTGTGACTAAGCCTACAAGCGAGTCGCCCACCATTCTTACAACGGAGACAGTACGGCTACCGGTTTCGCCTATAAAGGTGAAAAAGTTTTTATCTTTACCGACAGTCCAAAAATCAATGGAGTGCTTGGGGGTAGTATCGTCGCCTTGGGTATAGGTATAAAAATCCACATCCTTGAGCTCTACTCTCTCGCCGTTTCGCTCAACCAGCATATCGGCTCTAAAGCGTTTTCTTGTTTCTCGCTCGGTAATCTCGGGGATCTTAGGCTGTGCGTCTGAAAAGGCTGAAGCCATTATATTACAGCATTCTTTGTAATATTTATCGGCTTCATCTTTAGTAGTGGATGAGTTTACCTTATTGATGTACTCATAGCATTGTGCTTCCATATCGGTTTTTGATTTTTCAGAAAGCCCCTCGTAAGAATCCAGATTATAGAGCGTATTGTAATAGGAAACAATAGCGTTTGCGGCGTCTTCTTTATAGATTTGGAGAGTTGTGCCGTCAACGTCCTGTACTTTTAGCTTTGCTACGGCATACATAAGGTCCATTTCGTTGGTAATATCGTAACCGTTGATTTTTAGAATTTTATCTCCCTCGGCTAATCCGCAGTTTGCGCTGTACGATTTCGGACTAAAGGAATTAATCTCCGATGTACCGAAAACCTTCATGGGAGAAATTATTATCGCCATGAGAATAAGGCCGAAAACGATATTCATTACGGCTCCGGCAACAACGATTATCATACGTTTCCATATTTTTGCATTGTTAAAGGCGCGTGGGTTGTCGCTGTCCTCGTCCTCGCCCTCCATAGCGCAGAAGCCGCCTATGGGGAGAAGTCTTAAGGAATATGTGGTCTCACCTTTTTTGAAGGAGAAAAGTTTAGGTCCCATTCCCAAAGCGAACTCATTAACCTTTACTCCTGAGAGCTTTGCGCATATAAAATGGCCGCCCTCGTGGAAAAAGATAATGAGCTCAAAAAGAAGAACACCTATTATTACAAGGCCTACACCTTGAAGTATGCTGAGGAATGTATCCAAATAAAATCACTCCGATAACTAAATACAGGATAGAACAAAATCTCTTGCGGCTTTGTCGGCATTTAAGACATCCTCAAGAGTATTAAGCAAAGTACTCTCGACTTCCTCAATAGAGCGGCTTACAAGCTCGCCGATTTTAAGGAAAGAAATTTTACCCTCTCTGAAAAGTGCGTTTGCAACCTCGTTTGCTGCGTTTGCAACAGCTGGAGCTGTGCCGCCCAAGGAAAGGGCTTTCTTACAAGCCTTCAAACACTCAAAGGCTTCGTAGTCAGGTGAATCAAAGGTCACGGTTGCGATTTCAGAGAGATTTAGGGGCTTAACTAAGGAGGGGTACCTCTCGGGATAAGTTAAGGCATATTGAATGGGAATTCTCATATCGGGATTTCCCAGCTGAGCCAAAACGGAATTATCCGTAAACTCCACAAGAGAATGAATAATGCTCTGACGGTGAACAACAACGTCGATACTTTCACCCGGAACATCAAAAAGCCATCGGGCTTCGATAATCTCAAGACCTTTATTCATCATAGTTGCTGAGTCAATGGTGATTTTAGCGCCCATTGACCAATTAGGGTGCCTTAACGCTTCAGAAAGCGTTACCTTTTCAAGTTCACCTCGTGTTTTACCGAAAAACGGTCCTCCGGAAGCAGTAAGAATAAGTTTTTTCAGATACTTACGGTCAGGACAGCCCTCTAAGCACTGAAAAATTGCACTGTGTTCGCTGTCAACAGGCAGAAGTTTTACACCGTATTCTTTTACTTTATTCATAACAAGCTCGCCGCCTGCAACAAGGGTTTCTTTATTTGCAAGGGCGATGTTTTTTCGAGCCTCTGCAGCAGCAAGAGTAGGCTCAAGTCCTACCATGCCCACTAAGGAATTGAGAACTGTGTCACAGGATTCTTCAGCTGCGGCTTCAATAAGTCCGTCCATGCCGCTTAAGATTCTCACGTCTAAATCGGCAATCCGCGTCTTTAAGTCACTTGCCGCTTTCTCGTCAAACATTACGGCAAGGCTTGGCTTAAACTCTCGAATCTGCTCCTCAATCAGTTTTACGTTACTGTGAGCTGTTAAGGCGGAAATTTTAATATTATACTTTCTTGCTACGTCTAAGGTCTGGGTTCCTATTGAGCCTGTCGACCCCAAAACAGATATACAACGGGTCATATTTTCCCCTCTTATATTTTCCTGTATGATTTATATTATGCTGAAGAGTCCCCATGTATTAGCTATTAAAAATACAAAGGGTACGCAGAAAATTACTGAGTCAAAACGGTCAACAAAGCCGCCGTGTCCGGGCATAATTGAGCCGTAGTCTTTAATTGAACACTCGCGCTTGATTGCAGAGAAAATAAGGTCGCCTAAAACGGAGACTACCGAACAGTACAAACCGATAACTAAAACGGCGGGGTAGTTCATATTGATATCCTTATAAACTACAAACTGGAAAATTACAGCGCAGAGAACACAGAATACAACTGAGGCAAGTCCGCCTCCGACAGCACCCTCAACAGTCTTTTTGGGGCTGATATTCGGGCAGAGCTTGTGTTTTCCGAAATATGTACCTGTGAAATAAGCTACTGTATCTGCTGACCATGAGCCTATGAGAGATATGGTTGCGTAGAATGCATGCCAACCTCCCATACAGGTCATGAGATATGCAAGCGTTGACATTGAAAGAGTCAAAATCATTGAGCCTGCGTAGGCAAAGACTAAACCGTTAACCGTGATTTTCGATGAAAAAAATATTAAGCAGAGGAACATGAGGAAGGTATAGAATATGATAGGCAGATACCAAACGGGAGTTCCTACCAGAAGGGGCATTGAAAGACCGAATAACATGGAGAGTACAAGCAAGGGAATCTGCTTATGCACACGCTTAGCAGTCATAAACTCAAAGCACATTATTGCGTTAATCACGGCAACAGAAATAGAGTATAGCCATGTTAGATTCTCGCCGAAAGTAAATACAATAATACAAAATGCAAGTCCGGCGAGACCTGTAATTATTCGAGTTTTCAAAGAAAACACCCCTTAGTTAATAAAAAAATCAAATTCCGCCGAAACGTCTGTTACGTTTTGCGAAAATTTCAAGAGCCATATCCAAATCGTCTTTAGTAAAATCGGGCCAGAGCTTATCCATAATTACAAACTCTGTATAGGCGGATTGCCATAAAAGGAAGTTTGAAATTCTATATTCACCGCTTGGGCGAATAATAAGATCAGGGTCGGGCTGATGAGCTGTGTAAAGATTATCCGAAACTGTGTCCTCGGTGATATCATCAACACTCAATTCTCCGTTTTTAACTTTTTCGGCTATTTTTTTAGTAGCCGTTACAAGCTCGTCGCGACTTCCATAGTTCATGGCAATATTCAGCACCATTCCGTTGCGGTGCTTGGACTCCTCCTCGGTGCGGATAATAAGCTCTCGCAAGTCCTCGCTAAAAGCAGAGGTTTCACCGATAAAGCGGACAACAATGCTGTCATCCTTGAAGTCGGTTAGGGCTTCATTCAGGTACTGCTTAAAAAGAGTCATAAGTGCGCTTACTTCGTCAGCAGGGCGTTTCCAATTCTCGGTTGAAAAAGCATATACGGTTAAATACTTAATACCTATGTCCGAGCAGTACCGAGTAATAGTGCGGAAATTTTGGGCTCCTGCGGTGTGACCGGCACTTCTGGGGAGGCCTCGCTTTTTTGCCCAGCGCCCGTTGCCGTCCATAATGATACCAATATGCTGAGGAAGGACGACGGAGTCGCCCTTCCCTCTTTCTTTTTTACGGCGTGAAAAGAATAATGACATAACTAATTACCGTACCTTTTCAAAACACAAAACTGAAAGTTATATCTCCATGATTTCCTTCTGTTTTGCAGCGCAGATTTCGTCAACTTTCTTAATAGCCTTATCGGTAAGCTTCTGAACTTTCTCCTCGCCTACCTCCTGGTCGTCCTCGGTAATTTCACTGTTCTTCTTCATTTTCTTAAGCTTATCAATTGCTTCTCTGCGCTCATTACGAATCTGAACCTTTGTTTCCTCGGCGGTGTGTGCGGCTTCCTTCACGATTTCTTTACGCTTATCCTCGGTAAGAGGAGGGAAAACCATTCGGATACACTTGCCGTCGTTCTGAGGATTGATACCGATATCCGACATCTGAATTGCCTTCTCGATAGAACGAAGCACGGAAGCGTCCCAGGGCTGTATTGTAAGAGTTCTTGCTTCGGTAACGGATACTGCAGCAAGCTGCTGTATGGGTGTTGGGGTGCCGTAATAATCAACGAGAACCTTATCTAAAACACCTGCATTTGCACGTCCTGCACGAATTCTTGCATATTCGGACTCAAGGTGGTCAATTCGTCTTTGCATTGTATTCTCGGTTTTTGTGAGTAAATCTTTCATTGAGTAATCCTCCTGTAAAATTGTTTATCAGTTAACGAGTGTACCTACATTCTTGCCAAGTACTGCGTCGTAAATATTCATGGGGCGTTCGATGCTGAAAACGAGAATAGGAATATCATTTTCGCGGCACATGGTGGCGGCGGTGCCATCCATAACCTTTAGCTGCTTTTCGACAACCTCGCCGAAGGACAGAGTATCGTACTTTACAGCATCGGCGTGAATTTTGGGGTCGCTGTCATAAACACCGTCAACCATAGTTGCTTTAAGAATGATATCAGCTTCAATCTCAGCAGCTCTTAAGGATGCGGCGGAGTCGGTTGAGAAGAAGGGATTGCCGGTACCGCAGCCGAAAACTACTACTCTTCCTTTCTCTAAATGGCGGATTGCTTTGCCGCGAATATAGGGCTCGGCGATTTCACGCATGGAGATAGCGGTCTGAACTCGGGTATCAACGCCTAACTGTTCAAGAGCATCACAAACTCCTAAAGCATTAATTGCAGTTGCGAGCATTCCCATGTGGTCAGCACGTGTACGGTCCATTTTTCCGGAGGAGCGTCCTCTCCAGAAGTTGCCGCCGCCTACTACGATAGCCACTTCAACGCCTGCTTCAACGCATTTTTTTATAGGCTCACAGATATTAAGGACTGTATCAAAATCAATTCCGTTTTTCTTTTCTCCGGCCAGAGATTCACCGGAAAGTTTCAGCAGAACACGCTTATATTTCGGCTCCACCAAAAACACCCCCATAGATTCTATTATAGTTATTACAATAATACTACATACTGCGGATTTTGTAAAGAAATTTATTGACGATTTAGCTACAATTTTAGCTTTTGCAGGCAAATACAGCGAAAAGAAGTAAAGCGACACATTTCTGTGTCGCTCAAATATTACATCATAGCAGAAAGCATTACCGCTTTAATTGTGTGCATACGGTTTTCGGCTTCATCAAATACGATAGACTTAGAAGACTCAAACACTTCGTCGGTAACCTCAAGGGCGTCTAAGCCGAACTTCTCCCCTACCTCTTTGCCCACACCTGTGTTAAGGTCGTGAAAAGCCGGTAAACAGTGCATAAATACAGCGTTTTTGCCGGCATTCGCCATAAGCTCTGCATTTACTTGGTAAGGAAGCAGAGCATCGATACGCTCTTTCCAAACCTCTGCGGGCTCGCCCATGGAAACCCAAACATCGGTATAGATTACATCAGCATTTGCGGTTGCCTTAACCGGGTCAGTTTCAAAACTGAGGGTTGCACCTGTTTTTTCAGCGATTGCTTCACACTCAGCGATTAACGCTTTGTCGGGAAAATATTCTTTGGGGGCGCAAGCGGTAAAATTAAGTCCCATCTTGGCACAGCCAACCATAAGAGAATTACCCATATTATAGCGTGCGTCGCCCATGTAAACAAAATTTATACCCTCAAGCTTGCCGAAGTGCTCTTTTATTGTAAGAAAATCAGCAAGAATCTGTGTGGGATGAAATTCATTTGTAAGTCCGTTGAACACGGGTACGCCTGCGTGCTTTGCAAGCTCCTCTACAATTTCCTGACCGAAGCCACGGTACTCGATACCGTCATACATCCTGCCGATTACTCGGGCAGTATCGGCAATACTTTCCTTTTTGCCAATCTGAGAAGCAACCGGGTCAAGGTAGGTTGTGCCCATACCTAAATCACTTGCTGCAACCTCGAAAGCACAGCGAGTACGGGTACTGGTCTTTTCAAAAATGAGAGCTACATTCTTTCCCTCTAAGTATTTATGGGGAGTACCTGCTTTTTTGAGAGCCTTAAGCTCTGCGGCAAGGTTAATAAGAGTAGATATTTCCTCGGGAGTATAATCTAACAGTTTCAAAAAACTTTTGCCTTTGAAGGCAGAAAAGTCGGTTTTTAAGTTCATATTTATCTACCTTTCACATACGTTTTTAATAATTTTTACAGCTTCCTTCAGTTCATCCCAAGAGATATTGAGAGCCGGCAGAAGACGTAATTTTTGCTTTGCTTTTATGGGGAGTACGCCCTCCTCCATACATTCACGTACTACATCGTCAACAGGTCTTTTGGTTGTAACTCCAAGCATAAGGCCCATACCGTCAACCGCTTCTACACCCTTTGAAGCTGTAAGCTCGGATATAATATACTCGGATTTTGCATTTATTTCAGCCAGAAGCGCATCGTCGATTCTGTTGATAATACTGATTGCACCGGCACAGCAGACAGGATTTCCGCCGAAGGTTGAGCCGTGGTCGCCGGGCGTAAAAACATCGGAAAGCTTTTCGGAGAGCAGGGTTGC
>JAQXHW010000129.1 GCA_029007475.1 Oscillospiraceae bacterium
TTTTCTATGAAAGAATATGTTTCAGTAACTGCTCGCTTTGACTCAGACGGCAACCTACTTCCCATTACACTTCATTGGAAAGACGGCAGAAATTTTGATATTGACAGAGTTTTGGACATAAGATACGCCGCCTCACTTAAAGCAGGCGGCGCAGGTATTCGTTATTCCTGCCGAATTGCAGGTCAAAACCGGTATCTTTTCCTTGAGGAAAACCGTTGGTTCGTGGATAGCAAATAATCAGTTGAAAATAATATCGAACTCACCGCGGGGTACGGAAATTTCAGTTGCCACCGCATCAGAGGTCTCAAGAATCTTCGCAATAGCTACCTTACCGTTTTTATAGCTGAGCTCGATTTCCTCATCAGAGAGAATTTTATAGGTGCCTACTCCGTCACCCTTGTTAATTCCTATTGTGAGGCTAAAGGTCATATCCTCGTTAAAAGTAAGACTTCCGCCGTAGGTTGTGTAGGCTGTGCCGAAAATCTCCGTAAGAGAATGCTCGGTTCCATTCTCATCGTAGGCTTTAGAGGGAGTATAGGCAGCCTTAAGCTCAAGCAAAGGTGCGACAGTCTCGGTGGTAGGTGCCGCTGTTGTTGTTTCAAGTGCTGCGGTTGTAGTTATAGGCGCTGTTGCGGCAGGTTGTGTTTCTGTATTTGTGTTCCCTGTGCAGCCTGCAAATAAAACCGTACTCAATAAAATTACAGAAATCAAGCAAACAGAAAATTTATTCATCAATGTTCTCTCCTTTCGTCTGCTCATTGAGCTTCCTGAGAAGCCCTCTCTTTATCATTTTACCCTTGTAGAAAACGTAATCGTCATCATTACCGTTGAGAAGCTTCTCGATGTCCTCGTCGCCGTCTGCAAGCTCCTCTTTAACTTCTTCCTTTACCTTGTCCGCCTTTTCCTCGGTGGTCTTCTCTGACTCCTGCTTAACTCCTGCAATAATTCTCAGCATATCCTTGTAACGGTAATGGCTGATTATCATGCTGCAGGGTGCAGGAAGCAGAAACACAACCGCTAAAATTACATAGGCGGTAAGCATTGCAATTACCACAGGGGCAGGAAGTACGCTTGCTAAGTAGGAAATTACAATAAAGGGCAAGCACAAAACAAGGAGATAAATAATAATGCACAGGGTAGCCATGAAGTTGCCCTTTAGCTCGCCAAAGGTAGAAAGAGCGGAGTTCTTATAGACAGACCTCATTTTCAGCTCAAAGGAGGGTATCATAAGGAAAACTCCGTAGAACAAAAACAGGAAGAAAAGCATAATTAAAACGGAAAACGCCATGGGAATATAAAATACCCAACCGTATTTAGCCGCCATACCCATATACATATAAATTCCCAAATAGCAGATTTCAAAGGCTATGTATAGGAAAACTCCGCTGAGTAAGAACTTATGCCAATTCTCCTTAGAAACTTCAAGATATCTCTTGAGATACTCGCCCTTAAAGGTGCCCTCGGATATATCTCTTGAAAGTACGACAACACCCGGGTAAAAGGGTGCGGAGAACACGAGTGCTAAGGGATATATCAGCAAATCCATGTGAACAAGCATATTTATGAGATAAGCTATGCCTATTGATGCACCCAAGGGAATTGAAAAAATCAAGTTAATAAGCAACAGCTTGCCGTAATTTTTTTTCAGTTTCTTAAAAAGGAATTCAAAATCCTTTAGTTTATTTTCCTTAGCCATTCCTAATACCCTTCTCTATTTTTTAGAAAAACACCTTTGCAAAGGCGGTCCACAGGAGCATATCAACTACCGACGCAACCGCAGAAGCTAAAAGCATATAGAGGCTCCGCATGAGAAAACCTCTGAGATAAACAGTCACCCCCTCCGCATAACCTTTCTCCAACAGCACATAACGAAAAAGCTTAAAGCTAATAAGGTGAGACTGAGTACAGTGCAGGATAAGCACGAAGCAGAATATAAACAGTCCGCAAAGCATAACCAAAAGGTAAAAACCAACTCCGCGAAGTCCGTAGTTTAAGAAAAGACAGCCCGCAGAGAGTCCTGTACCAAAGCCCTTAAACATGGGAGCGGCAAAAACAAAGAGCACTCCCCAAAGGGAAAGACCGCATAAGAATACAAAAAGCAAAAAGAGAAAATTCGATGCAAAGCTCGAAACAAAGGTCATATACATAGGCTGTGAAAGCCGGGCCTCTAAGTTGGTTGAAAAGAGCAAATCCATTGACTCGAGCAAGGTGCTGTCTGCACCTCTCGCGCATATTGCTCCCATCAGCATACCTATCCCAAAGGAGAGAGTGTACGCCGCCACAAGCCCGTAGCGACTCAAAAATTCTCTGAATTTAAGCCGCGGTGCGGGAATTTTAACCTTGTTTTTTGCCTTACTTCTTCGGGGAAATCTTAACACAAAGCCTCTCATAAGCTCCTCCTAAAACTGTTTGTCCGTTTTAGTAATTCCTATGAGAGTTATTGCTTTTTTATGCTTCCTTTGAAAGCTCTGAGGCACGTCTTGTGCAGGCACTCATAGCGTCGCAAACTATGCTCTCAAGATTATTATTATAAAAAACGTTTAACGCTTCAATGGTGGTACCGCCCTTGGAGCTTACTTTTTTTATGAGGGTTTCGGGGTCGTCGCCCGAAGAGCGGAGCATCTCGGCACTTCCCTCCATGGTTGCACAAATAAGATTCATTGCAACCTCTCGGGAGATACCCGCTTTCTCGGCATAATCTGCCATAGCCTTGGCGAAAAGATAGAAATAAGCGGGTGAGGAGCCGTTTACTGAAATAACAGCGTCCATTTTATCCTCGGTTAGAATTTCAACCACTCCGCCGCTTTCGAACATACTCTTAACAACCTCAAGAGTTTCCCCGGTAACATTGTCGGTAGGACAAAGAGCAGAAGCACCCTTTGAGAGAAGCAAGGGGGTGTTGGGCATAACCCTCACAACAGGGCAGGAAAGCTCCAGATTCTCGCGGACAAAGTCGATTGTGATACCTGCGGCTATAGAAACAAAGGTCTTCTCCAAAGCTGCGCTTTCCTTAATATCAACAAGCACCTCTCGGTAGTTTTGAGGCTTAACAGCTAATACTATAATATTGCTCTCGGAACATACCGCCTCAGAGCTTTCCTCAACAGTCAAACCTTTCTCGGAAAAAACCTTGAGCTTCTCCATATCCATATCATATACATGGATATCCGCAGGAGCAAAGTCATTTAGTAAAAGTCCGCCAATAATGGCAGTTGCCATATTGCCGGCTCCGATAAAGCCAATTTTCATAATACCCTCCAAATTATCTTATAAATATGTTGACGAATCAGCCGGACAGGTGAAGCTGTAATCATACTTATTGCTTCTGCCGTTTCTTACATATTCGCCGTAATAGAACACGTCAAGCTCGTCCACCCTTCGATAGAGAAGTCCCCAAACGCATCCCGGCCCTGCGTGGTGATACTGAAGCACTAAGTTGGTAAAATCGTCCCTGTTTACCCTATCGAGATTGTATTCTCCCGTATCGGCAAGCACTCCCTTAGTCACATAGTCTGCATAAACGTAGCCCTTAGTGCCGCTTTGAGTCTGAACATAGTACCAGTTATTAGTGGCTTCGGTTTTAAGCAGAGTGAGGGGTGTGCCGTAGTCAAGGACAGCTAAAACCTGTGAGGCTGTGTTAGCTTCCTTGCGGAAGTTTACGCCGCTTGCGTTAATATAGGCATCCGTATCCTTTGCGGTCACATCTGACTTTCCTGTTGCAAGGAATATATCTCTGAAGTCAGTATCATTTGAAAGAACACCGGTACCCAAGTTGTAAACGAAGGATAAAAGAGCGTCAAACTGCTGTTGATTTCTCTTTATTTCATATTTATCGAGAAATTTGTTAAGCTGGTCGGTATAGCCGCCGTTGTTGACAGTCTGAACTAAGTAAGCATAGGCTTCGCGCTTCGTCATGTCGTTATAAAAGCTCTCGCCTATGTAGACAACTCTTCCGTAGCCTAAGGTGGGAATGTTGTTTGCGAGGGTATCAAAATAGATACTGGGGCAATATCCCTCAAACTCGGAAATCATTGTTATAATCTCGTTTGTGCCGCGGCGGGTCTCCAAGGTTGCAGTATTCTTATCAGAGTTTGCTCTGATAAAGATTGTTGTATTGCCGTCGTCGCTTGAGGAACAGGTCTTATATTTACCGTCAGCACCCTTTGCGTAAGCCACAACCTTATGAGTACCCACGGTTGAGGTTTTGGTTGTTGCGGTCCAAAGGAAAGTATTGCCGTCGGTTATCTTGTTTGTGGCGTTTATTGTAGAGGTAGTACCGTTGATTGTCACCTTAAACTGAACACCTGTACGGGTTTTATCCGTTACCGCGTAGAGGGTTATGGTCTCACCCGGCGAGGCAGTGTTAGGTGCGCTGTAAGCAAATCGTACAGGCTCATGCTCTAAGACAGTTACAAGACAGGTTTTTTCTCCGGTAGAATTATAAGCCGTAATAACCGCCTTACCGGGAGAAATAGCGGTAATGAAACCGTTTTCAACCACAGCCACAGCCTCGTTAGAGCTTTTCCATTTAATATCACTTGAGGAGGAGGCTCCGTTATAATAGGTCTTTCCTTCAGTTACGCTGCATGATTCTTTCTTGATTGTTACTCCGCTTTGGGCGGCAGAAACAGTTACCTCACAGGAGGCACTTACACCGCCGGCAGAAGCCGTAACAGTAGCCTTACCCACAGCCTTTGCGCTGAGGATTCCGCCGCTTACGGTAACAACAGAGGTATCGGAGCTGCTCCATGTGACGCTTTTATTCGCTGTGAGCTGACCGTGGTTACCGACCCTCATCGTCAGCTTCTCGGCAGAGAGAATTACAGGATCTGCCGGTGGCTCAGTAGGTACGGTAGTCTCCGGCTCGGTTGGAGCAGTAGAGGCAGTAACGGTTACCTTACAGGAAGCCTTTAAGTCTGTGCCTGCTAAAGCTGCGGTAACTGTGGCTGTTCCTGTCTTTAGTCCCTTAATTGTACCGTCCTTGTAGGCAGCTACAACAGCAGTATTCGAGGAAGTAAAGCTCACTGCGCTCTGAGGAGTTCCACTCTCGTCGGTAAAGGCACTCAGCACAATAAACTTTCCTGCTTCCAGGGTGACCTTATCACTTGAGAGAAAGAGCTTTGCAGGGGGCTCTCCTGTGCTGACGCTATCGCCCAAAAGTCCCTCAAGAGCTGAGGATTCAAACCAGTTAGGGGTGCTCTCGGAGGTGTTGTCCTTAATGTTGATGCTAATAGTTAAATCAACATAAGTTCGGTAGATATAGCCTGTGCTGCCGTTTGCCTCAGCCTTTATCCAATACTCATCCGTATTATCCAAAACGGATATTTTCGTGTTTTTGGGGAGCACCGCCAAAACCGATGATGAGGTAGACATCTCCTTTCGGAAATTGACTTCGCTGACGTTTACAGTGCCTGTGAGCACAGTTGAACCCTTTGGGTCAGCGCTCAAATAGTCAACCGAACAATAGCCCTTTGTACCGTCGTTACGGCTTACATGCGCCCAACCGTCGGAGCTGTTTTCGAGAAGCGTGAGAGTTTCCTCAACGCCTAAGGTAGTAATAGTATTATCAGATTCAATAGACGCAGATGAGCGAAGCCTTACTGCATCGGTTGTGATTACAATGGGAGTGGCCGCAAAAACACTGAATCCGCCTACTATAAGCGAGGTCAAAAGCAGAGCCGCCACCAAAAGAACAGATAAAAATCTCCTGCTTTTTCTTTTCATTTCGGTCACCTCCGTAATTATTCACTGTACTTTCATTTTATCAGTATATCATAAATACAGGTTTTTTTCAATTTACTTATTTAATTCTGAGTTTTTCTCTCCATTTCATAATGTAGAGAGAAATAAGTCTTGTAGCACAAATGTCATAAATAAAGAAAACCGCGTTACCTATTACAAGGAAAACCCAGGGCAGATACACACCGAAAAGATTAAAACTCTCTTTTGGTATTCCGAGAACAAAAATCCCAATATAGAATATCGCTATCATGGCGGCATTAAAAAAAGCGAGCTTGGTTATGTATTGCAGCCAGATAAGCCTTATCCTCTCTATCAGTCCCTTAAGTATGGGATAGAGTCCTAAAAAGCCTATGTAGTAGAGAACCGCCTCTTTATCGGCAGAAATAAGGAACGACAAAACAGATACCACAGCATAGACGGCAAATCCCCCGGCATAGCCGCTCTCAATAACCACGGCGCAGAGGAAAATTCCTACCATACACGGAGCGGCGTAGGTACCCACGGGAATTAGTCCTGTTAAAAACATAAGCGCAACGGACAAAGCCGCAACGAGTGAGCAAAAGGCCAGTTTGAAGGTGCTTTTTTTCATAGACAGACCTCTTAACAGCAACTGATACAGTCGCCGCCCATACATTCACAGCAGGTATCGGTACAACAAAGGCAGGAGCACATATCGCAGGCAGAGCAGCCGCCGCTGCTGTTTACCGTTCTGTATTCGGGAGACTGGTATGCACGTTGATTGTTCATGTTATTAAAAGCGTTTCTGTACTCTGGGTTGCCGGGCTCTTTCTCGTAGGCTGTTCTGAAATAATTATAGGCCTGGTCTGTCCAACCTCTGCGGTACGAAATCATACCGTACAGAAAGTACCACTCGGCATCGCGGTTTGCCTCGGGAACACCTCTGAGCAAGGTCTCGGCGTCGTCAAGTCTGCCGCTTTGGATATAGCTTCTTACCTCGGGGTACTTGGTGCGGGTGTAGCCATTCGCTGCGCCGTAACCGCCATAAGTGCCTGAGGAATTCGTACCATCGCGGTAACGCTTACCCTCTTTTCTAAGACGCTGTACCTCATCGTAAGCCTCATTTATCTCTTTCATTTTTTCCGTTGCAAGGTCCTTAAGCGGACTATCCTGATAATTATCGGGATGATACTTTTTTGCAAGCTCACGGTAGGCGCTTTTTACCTGCTCATCGGTTGCATTTTCGGAGATACCCAACACGGAATAGGGATTTTTACTCATAATTATTTTTCCTTTCGAGGCATAACACTTCGTCTTGTTTTTTTGGGAGTCCTAAAAGAACTATGTTATCCAATATATCCTTAAATTTATACTTATCAATCAAATTGTAGGCTGAGGTTAAAAGATATACAGATTGAGATAGCAGCTCATTTGCATACTGCATAGACTCAGATTTGGGGAGCTTTAGCTTTTCATAGATAGGATTAAAGCTCTTTCTCTTAATATCCTCGTCTATATCTGCGGCGGCATCCATAAGGTAAATCCATTTTCCCAGATGATATCCGAACTGAGCATATACGGGTTTTAGCTTTTCCTCTGGAGCCTCAAGAGAAAACACGGTTTCCAAGAGCTTCGCCGTAGGCTCTGCCGATTCGTCAATGCAGGCTCGCTTTTCCTGAGCTTTACATTGCATTTCGTACATTTTCTCGCATGCCCTTAAGTATTCGGGATACTTCTTTCCGGCTTTTTTCTTTATGTGGGAAAAGTAGGGTCTTAAGAGAGTATAACCGGTTTTACTGAAAAAGCCGCCGTCGTCAATATTGTCAATCAGCTTATAGTAAGCCATTATAACCAACAAAGCAGAAGCCTTGCCCAGAGAGTCGCCGGACTCTGCATTGGATACATAATTGCAGGCTTTCAAAGGATTACAGCAACAACGCTTCCTCTTTATACAGAGTTTGTCCTCACTTTTTGACATACTCAGAAGCGCGAAAAAGGTCAGGTCATAATTCAAAAGAAATCGGGAGAAAAAACGGTAGTCCCTGCCAAGACGTTTGCAAAGGGAGCAATAGACAGCTTTGTAGGTTTCGTAGTCCTTAATTTTCATCTCTGCCTTATTGACACAAACATAGCCGAACACAAACCCAACTCCTCTCCATTTTCTATTATACGCCATTATAATTATAATTCAATAGGAATTTATCTTGGTGAACATCTTGTAAATTTTGTATTTAAGAAGTATAATTATGGTAAAATAAAATCGGAGCAAAGATATGAACGTCTACGACTTTGACAAAACCATATATAAATCCGACAGCACTGCGGATTTCTACCTTTTTTCTTTAAGAAGGCATCCGAAAATTCTTGCCCTGCTCCCCTCTCTGCTTAAGGCCTACTTAAGATTTTACATATTTAGAAAGGGAAGCAAGACCGAATTCAAAGAAAAAATGATGAGATTTGTCACCAAAGTGAATATGGAAAAGGATCTTGAGGACTTTTGGAAAACTCACAAAAGGAAAATTAAGAACTTTTACATAGAGCAAAAACAAGAGGATGACGTAATTATCTCTGCCTCTCCCCGATTCCTGCTTGAGCCTATTTGCAGGGAGCTTGGTATAAAGCATCTCTTGGCATCTGAGGTTTCTCCGAAAACAGGAAAATTTTCGGGACTTAACTGTCACGGAGAGGAAAAGGTCAGAAGATTTCGAAAGGTATTTCAAAATGCTCAAATTGATGAATTTTACTCTGACAGTTACAGCGATACTCCTTTAGCAAGAATCTCAACAACCGCCTTTATTGTCAAAGGCGACAAGATAAACCCATGGAAATTTTAGGAGGTAAACCTATGAAACTAAAAAAAATATCGGCAATTATCCTTGCACTTGTAATGCTTTTGGGCGTTACTGCCTGTACTGCACCCGCCTCAGAGCCGGCTAACGCTTCCACCGCTCCCATAGTTACTACTCAGGCAGTTGAAACCACGGCTGCCGAAATTGAGAGCGACAAGCTAAACTGGGCAGAACCCCACGTATACAACCTCTCAGAGGACGAGGAAGTTAAGAATATTATTCTCCTTATCGGCGACGGTATGGGCGAAAACATTATTAAAAACGCAGAAATAGTCAAGGGCGATGCTCTCGCTATGCAGACTATGCCCCATTCCTGCTATGTTGGTACTGACAACGCCTTAGGCAAGGTTACCGACAGCGCCGCCGCTTCCACGGCTATAAGCACAGGAGTTAAAACCCGCAATCAGCTTGTCGGTTTAGACGAGAACAGGAATCCCGTTGAGACAATCTGCGAATTTGCTATGGCAAGAGGTCTGAAGACAGGTCTTGTGGATACCCACGTTATCCCCCACGCTACTCCCGCAGGTATGGCTACCCACAGCTCCGACAGAGGTCTCTACAACTCAATCCTCAGCGATATGCTGAAAATGGGAATTAATGTGCTGCTCGGCGGAGGTCAAGAATATATTGACACCCAAAAAATGCAGAAGCGAATTGCGGACTGCGGCTATACATACGTCCAGACCACCGAGGAGCTTGCAAAAGTTCCTTCCGATACCGAGAAACTACTGGGTGGCTTTGCATATCAGGACCTCAACGCAAGCAAAAATCCCTCGCTCACAACTATGTGTGCTAAGGCACTTGAGCTGTTAGAGGGCGATGAGGGCTTCTTCCTTATGGTTGAAGCAAGCCACGTTGACATCTACGAGGCAAAGCTCGACATGGACAAAACCATTGACGAAATGATGGCTTTTGATAAATGCATTGACTACGTACTCAGTTGGGCTCAGAGCCACCCGGGAACCTTGGTCATCGTTACCGCTGACCATGAAACCGGCGGCGTTACAGTTCCCGAAAGCGGTAAGGCTGAGGACGTTAACGCCGACTGCTTCACCTCAGGAGGCGAACACACCGGTGCTGACGTTTTGCTCTTTGCCGCAGGCGCACGGTCCGGAAAGCTTTTTACTGAGGATAAAATTGAAAACACCGATATTTCAAAAATCATGAAAAAGGCATTAAACGATACCTACGGAGAGAAACCCGAATTTATCTTTGAGTAACTTTTATATAATAAACATTGGGGCTGTGACACGATAAATGTCACAGCCCCTTGCTGTTGATGTAAAGCTAATATTTATATAGCTTTTATTCACTTTAGCATTTTGATTACAGAAGCAGTTATGCTTTTGGCTATCTCAAATTACTTAGACCTTAAAGCTGTTACAGGGTCCATTCGGGACGCCTTCTTCGAGGGAATAAGACCACCGATAATGGTAAGAACCATGCTAAGTACCACAAGTATTACTCCGCCTAAAACGGGAAGCACCGCATTAACCTCGGCTGTGCCTGCCACAGCATGAATAATTGCGTTTATCGGAATGAGAGAAAGGAGGGTTAATCCTACTCCTATGAGTCCCGAAAAGAGACCTACAATAAGGGTTTCGGAGATAAATACCTGAGATATATTCTTCTTGGAAGCACCCATAGCACGTAATATACCGATTTCGTTTGTTCTCTCAAGAACTGAAATATAGGTTATAATTCCAATCATGATTGAAGAAACAACCAAAGAAACGCTGACAAAGGCTATAAGCACATAGGAGATGATGTTTACGATAGTCGTAACAGAGGACATAAGAAGTCCTACATAATCGGTGTAAGTAATCTTATCTGTTTCGGCTACTCCTTTGTTATACTCTTCAATAGACTCTGAAATACCCTCTTTATCCTCGAAGTTGTCTGCGTAAATATTGATTGAGCTTGGTGCATCAAGGCTTACAACGCCGAATTTTGACATATTTTCGTCGTAATCGCCGGTGGAAATATAGTTCTTGTATATACTAAGGAGCATCTCGTCTTCGGGAGCAATCATATATTGGTCGAGCATAGCCGCAAGCTCAACCTCGCCTAATGAATTAAGCTGAGCGAGCTTCTCTTCATCACCCATATAGAGGGTCGAAACCATACTCTTAAACATCTTTGCCTTATCGCTGACACCCATGTTTGCGATATACTGCTTTGTGTCCTTTATTCTTTCCTCGTCATTTGCAGGAGAAAACTTCATGCCGTTTAAGACGTTAACATCCTTGCTGTTTAGCTGTGCTTTTACAACAGGACTCTCGTCTGTGTAGCTGATAAGGTAGTCGGTCAAAGTTCTCGAGTAGGCTATGTTACCCGTCAGCGTCAGGCTCTTCGCGTCCTTAACGGGTCTTATGATACCGGAAACCTTAAGTTCAACAGCTGACTCCATCAGCTTCTCAACTTCCTCTGTATCATTACCCAGGTAGGTAAAGGTACCATTTTCTTTTTCCTTGTATAAGTCACAGGTAGGAATAAGTGTAAAGGCCTTGTCCATCATTTCCTCATAGCTGAATATCTCTGTGGGTACCTTTACTTCCTCACCCTTTTCGATCTTCTTCATGAGAACTTCGTAATCGGAAGCAGGGAGCATTCCGAGCTTATAAAGGACGGTTATGGGAATCTCGTTATTCTCGTTCATAACCAAAACTACCTCGTTGTAATTCCGAGGCCAATCGCCCTCAATAACCTCGTAGTTATCGGTTATGATTCTGCTGAGTCCCTTACCGTCGCCCGCAGGTAAAAGCTCTGAGAAATTGCTGCTGTCGTGGAGAGAGGTCATTGCGCTTGTTGATGAGAAACCGACCTCGCTGAAAATCTGCTTCTCCATGTCCCTGATCTTATCGGATTTGGATGAATAGAGTGTGCTGCCGTCGGTGTTCACAAGCGTACCCTCGGGGTCGTAGGTAAATACACTGAATGAAGGATTGTAAGAGTAAACGACACCGTTTTCACCGATATACTTATGAATTTCACTATCGGGGTTATCGAGGTACTTCTTAAACTTGGTAAGGTTATTCTGTGTGAAGCTCGTAACCATTGTTGACTCAAGTTCAACTGCCTTGCCGTCAGAATAAACCGCATCTCTGTCGTGATGTAACTCATTCTCTGAGGAGACCTCTTGAGTGAGATTAATAAGGTCATTAATATTCATGGCCTTTTCCTCAATGGTTATGGGATATGAAGCCATAGTATCCCGCTGGATTGAGTTGATGTAATTATTAACTCCCGTTGAAAGGGAGAGAATAAGCGCAATTCCGATAATACCTATTGAGCCTGCAACAGAAGTAAGGGTTGTCCTTCCCTTCTTTGTGAGCAGGTTATTGAAGCTCAGGGTAAGAGCTGTTAAGCGCGACATAGAGGATTTACCCATGTTCTTATGAACTGCCTCTTTTGTCTCCTCTGCCTTAGGCTCATAGGGGTTGGTATCGCCGATAATTTTGCCGTCGCGGATATTAACTATTCTGTTAGCATAACGTTCAGCAAGCTCAGGATTATGGGTAACCATAACAACAAGTCTGTCAGAGGCTACTTCCTTCAGGAGCTCCATAACCTGAATACTGGTTTCTGAATCGAGAGCACCTGTCGGCTCGTCGGCAAGAAGCACATCAGGATTATTAACTAAGGCTCTTGCGATAGCAACTCTCTGCATCTGTCCGCCGGAAAGCTGATTGGGACGCTTGTGAAGCTGGTCCCCAAGGCCTACCTTCTCAAGCGCCTCCTTAGCACGTCTGCGGCGTTCCTTTCTCTTAACTCCTGAAATTGTAAGGGCAAGCTCTACGTTAGAGAGGATTGACTGGTGCTCAATAAGGTTATAGCTTTGAAAAACAAAGCCGATAGTATGATTTCGGTAGGAATCCCAATCACGGCTTTTGTACTTTTTGGTAGATATTCCGTTGATGATAAGCTCGCCGCTGTCGTAGCGGTCAAGTCCGCCTATAACATTGAGAAGGGTGGTTTTACCTGAGCCGGAAGGGCCTAAAATCGCCACAAATTCGTTATCTCTCAGGGCAAGACTCACATCATCAAGAGCAGTCTGAACAAGTTCGCCTGTTTTGTACTCCTTGTTCACATTCTTAATCTGAAGCATACATATACCTCCTGTTAAATTCTCGCTTTATTATAACTTAAAAAATAGTGGGATACAATGAATATTTTACCATATTTATTTTAATAAAATGTAAATATTGCTCCTAATTATAGCATCACAAGGGAAATACCACAATATTTTACGGGCAAAAACAGCAAAACATAATAATACCGCCCTTACTTGGTTTCACAATATCAAAAATCAAAAGTTCTTAGTTTTTTCGGCTAAAGGTATGTTCAATATCTATTTCATTATCAAAGTACATTTTATCCATGTGAAAAAGATAAAGGACAGGTGAGATTAGTCACCTGTCCTTTTTAGCCTACTTACAACAACCGCCGCAGGAATCGCCTTGAGAATCACTCATGTTGGGAGGGAAAAACTCATCCTTGGGGAAATCAAGCCTCGAGAACACCTCACAGGGATTATCGGAAGAATTCCTGCACTCTTTTTCGGGAATACAGCAATCGTAGGAGGGCACGAGCAGCTGCACGTTTCTCTCAATCTGCACAATTGAGAACACTCCTAAGGACACCGTAACGAGCTTTTTACCAGTATGAGCAAAGTCGCCGCCGTAGCATTCGCAGAGCTTTACGGGAATTCGGCAAGGAGGACAAGACGGAACTGAGCCATGAACCAGCTTTGCTGAAAGCGCTATGGGCTTCGCAACCTGTACGGATGCTTTGGGAAGATTATTGTTCATGTCATTTTGTATGTCTATATCATCATGTGAACAGGTGCTTGAGAATACTTTTACGCTGCCCTCGCTGCCGTAGAGGATCACCTTTTTGTTAAATATTGTAAGTCCGTTTACTGAAGTCGGAGCACAACCGGGGGATGTGAAAACGTCAAGAGCAATATCAAAGAAATATGTCATATCCACAGAGTAAAAACCCTTATGGAACGGAACTGCTTCCAAATCCATGAGCACGGATATAACCTGTGCATCACGCAGACGCACACTTACCGCTGTGTCAATAATGCACTGTACCGCGTCGGTAAAGTAAACTATCAAATCTGAAAGACAGTCCTTATCTCCGCAGCTGTCATAAACTCGCTGAGCATCAATGCATACAGCCCTTGATTCTCCCTGTTCGCAATTTGAAGCAGAACTGCAAACATCGGCGGAATTTGTATTTTCTGCCATAAAACTACCTCCATACATAATTAATGCCAATAAAACTTCGGCTACTGATATAGTATGGAAACTCAGAAAAAAGTGTGAAAAAAAGCTCCTGAAACAGGAGCTTTATAATCAGATTTTTTCCATTTTACAGTAATTTGCCATAAGTACCTTAGTACCCACCTTTTCAAAACTAACTTCAAGCATGGTGTCGTTACCCATTGGCTTTGCGCTAACAATAGTTCCTGTACCGAAAACCTTATGGAGCACTCTGTCCCCTGCTGAGTAGGCCTTACCTGTGCTTTGAGTTTTTGGAGTGGAGCGTTTTGTGAAGGCAAAGGGATCAAAATGAGCGTTTTGCTGTGTGCCTGCGGATACGCTGACACTCTGATTTCTGCTTACTCCGGTTTTGTTTAGATATTCCTCGGAAATCTCTGAGCAGAAACGGGAAACCATGTTGTGAGAGGTTGAACCGAACAACATTCTGCTTTGTGCGTGTAAAAGATAAAGCTCCTCTTTAGCTCGTGTAATTGCAACATAGGCAAGTCTGTGCTCCTCATTAAGAGCATCAGGCTCGTAAGTGGACTGGTACGAGGGAAAAATTCCCTCCTCCATACCTACAACAAATACTACCGGGAATTCAAGCCCCTTTGAGCTGTGCATAGTCATCATTGTAACGGAGTCGGCACCTGAGTCATAATTGTCGATATCAGTCTGGAGTGCAATTTCCTCAAGAAAAGCGGCAAGGCTTGCCTCCTCCTCATAATCCTCCTCGAATTTCACAATGTTGGACATAAGCTCGTCAACATTGTCAATTCGTTCATCGGCATTTTCTTTCTCAGCTTTTAAGAAAGCTTTATAGTTTGTGTGCTCTAAAACCAAGTCATATAATTCCGCTAAGGAATAATCATTAGAGTTAGACGCTTCAATAAGTCCGCCGACTAATTCATAGAACTCCCTAAGCTTAGTAAGGCTGCGGGAAAGCTCGGGGAACTGGTCGGCATCACGGATAACGTCGTACATACTCATACCCAGAGCAGAGGCAATATTTGCAATTCTTGTGATAGTAGCATCGCCTATTGCCCGTCGGGGTTTATTAATTATACGGGTTAAGCGCACATCGTCACGAGGATTGCTGATTACCTGCAAATAGGAAAGCATATCCTTGATTTCCTCACGATCAAGGAAGCGATGTCCGCCGATAATTCTATGAGGTATTCCGCTTCTTGTAAGTGCTGATTCAACTGCGTTAGACTGGGCATTCATACGATAAAGCACGGCATAATCCGAAAAGCTTCTGCCCTTAGCTACTCCGTCGAGAATTACCTTTGCAATATACATACCCTCATCACGCTCATCGGCGGCGGTATGGAGAGTAATTTTTTCGCCCTCTGCGTTATTTGTCCAAAGGGTTTTGCCCTTTCTCTGCTTGTTATTTACAATAACATCATTTGCGGCGGCGAGAATATTCTTTGTGCTTCGGTAATTTTGCTCAAGTCTTATAACCTTTGCATTCTCAAAGGTGTTTTCAAAGGAGAGAATGTTTTCAATGGTAGCGCCTCTGAAGCGGTAAATACTCTGGTCGTCGTCGCCTACAACGCAGAGGTTACGGCTCTTATTCGCAAGCATACTTACGAATTTATACTGAACGCGGTTAGTGTCCTGATACTCGTCAACCATTATGTACTTAAACTGATTTTGATACAGTTCTAAAACATCGGGGCAATTTTCAAAAAGCCTTACTGTATTGAGGAGCATATCGTCAAAATCCATGGCGTTTGAGGACTTAAGCCGGGCTTCGTATTTTGCATAAGCCTTGGCAATACTAACCTTTCTTAAATCGTAGCCGGCTTCTTTTGAGAGGTCCTCGGGAGTTTTCATTTCATCCTTTGCCTGAGAAATAGCCGCCAAAACCGAACGGTGGGGTAGAATTTTCTCGTCAATGGACATGGACTTCAGAATATCCTTCATAACCTTACGCTGGTCGTCAGTGTCGTAGATTGTAAAGTGGGAGTCGTAGCCTATTCTATCGCCGAAGCGACGCAAAATTCTTGAGCAAACGGAATGAAAAGTAGCCGCCCAAATCTCGTCGCCGCCCTCGGGAACATTTAAGCAAATTCGCTCTTTAAGCTCTCTTGCCGCTTTATTGGTAAAGGTGATAGCTAAAATCTGCCAGGGACGGCAAAGTCCGCATTGCAGGATATAGGCAATTCGGTTTACCAAAACCGTGGTTTTGCCGCTTCCTGCACCGGCTAAAATCAGAAGCGGACCCTCTGTCTGAAAAACAGCCTGTTGCTGCATATCATTCATTCTTGAGTAGTTTTTCTTAATTTCTTCAAAATCCATTATACTTACCATTTCCCTAAGAATTTGTACCTACACATTGTACCACAAATAAAGAAAAGCCGCAACAGTGTAAGAGCTGTTGCGGCAGAATTTTTGCTATTCATTTATGAAATTTTTTCTCTGCCACAGTTAAACTGTGATAATAAATAAGCATTTGCAGAGCAAAAATTATTTTAAGAAAGAATATACTGTTTCGGTAACGTCCTTTGCCTGTGAATGAACAATAAGAGTAACGAAGTTACCTACGGTCTCGACCTTAGAGTTGCTTACAACGTCCAAAAGCTCGGGAGAGTAGCTTGCAGAATTGCTTGCTAAGCGGTTGTACTCATTAGTAAGAGCTTCTTTTACCCTCTTTGCGGAGTCAGCATCCTTAGCTTCAACAAGTATAATCTCGGTAGCGTCGGTGGCGGGAGTCTTGGTAGTAGTTACGGCGAACTGCTTAACATCCTCAGCCTTAATGCCGTAGTAAAGCTCAAGAGTTTCGGCATCGGAAATGGTGTTCATGTTCTCTGATGAAAGTCCGTGCTTATTGTTAACCTCTGTCATAACTGCATTAAGGTCCACATTTTTTTCAGCGGTTTCGCCGCCGCAGGCAACAAGGCTTAAGGAAAGCACAAGACAGAACAGAATTGCAAACAAACTTTTAATTTTCATGATTAACTCCTTTTGTTTAGGATAATATCCTAACCTATTATTTATGTGTTAATTATAGCCAAGTTATACTTAAAAGTCAATGATTATACTTCGACACGCTTCGTCTTACTTATCATCGCTGTCCAAGTCGTTTTTTGAAGCTGAGGACTTCTCAAGGATTTCATTCTGCGCTTCTTTTTCGGCGGCAAGCTCCTCTGCCTTCTCCCTCTGCAAACGGTCTATAATCTCATTAATGTCATCGCCCTCTTTGGCGGATTTTGTCCCTGTAAACGACTTAATAAATACAATAAGCTCGTCAATAAAAATAATTAAAATTAAACCTATAATTATTAGAAGTCCCCAGGGAGAGTAAAAAACATCGTAAAAAACATTCATAAAGCCCAGCTTTGTTATCATCACCGAAACAAGTCTTTGGGCTTCTATGGGGTCGTCCGGTGTGTTATTTGCGACGCCCTGAGTTTGAAGCATTATTTTGCCGTCCTCCTCAGTGGGCGCAACTATGATTTTGTGAGTAATAAGCTTACCGCTCATATCTCCCCTGCCCCTATAAGTGACAACATCGCCAACCTTAAGAGTCATAGGGTCGTCAATATTTTTACTGAGAATAACGTCACCGACATTAAGTTCAGGCTCCATACTTGGGCTTGAAACACGGTATATTGAATATCCGAAAATACTGGGTTCAGAGCCTGTAAAACGAGCATTGAGAGTCATAATCATAGCCACAGCAAGCAAAGCTATGAGAATCCAACAGAGGACATCCACTATAATTTTAACAACCTTAAAAGCCTTTTTCATTAGATACCTTCTTATAGTTTATTTTCAAAAAAGGCAGCAGAGGAAATCTGCTGCCTTTTTTTGAACAGTTCTTTTTACCGATTAGTTATAGACAGGATACTGAGAACCCAAGGTCACGGTACCGTCTGACGCTGCGTCGGACTTGACAAACCAAATCACCTCAACGGATGTGTTCTTCTCGAGAACAATATTATCCTCAATACAGGTTCTGCCGGCATTTTGAGTTGAGCTTGTAACATTCGTATAGGTCTTTTCGGGGCCATAGATACCGATATGAATAGTATTGCCCAAACTTGAAGACCAACTCAGACTCGAAAGATAAAGAGAAATGACTGAATCTCCCGAGGTATCATTGTTGGTGATTACGGTTTTGAAGTAGGTGGGTGTGCCCGCCTTAACCGGAACGTCATCGGTACTTGAGACAGGTGTTTCGCCATAGACAAGCTCGCCGTTTTTTACCGTACCGAGATAGGTCACAACGGTGGAGTCGCCTGTATCGTAGTTGATACTGCCGGTTTTTTCATAGGTAAGCAAGTTGTAGTCTTTATCAGTATGAGTAATAACGGTGCGGTTATACCATGAAAACGTATTAACCGCTAAGAGTGCAGCTATTGTGACAACAATTAAGATAATTGACAAGAGTAGTATGGGTTTTCTGTT